>NZ_CDRNDK010000247.1:0-9510 GCF_977012225.1 Planomonospora algeriensis
CGGGCCGGCGGAGGCCGGGACGGCCGGGGCCGGCGGGGCCGGACGGGGTCAGCCGCCGAGCAGGTCCAGCAGCCGCCGTTTCAGCTCGGCGTAGTGCCGCTCGTCGTAGAGTCCGGGATCGTGGCTGGTCACGTCCCACACGCCCTCGCAGGCCAGGCGCACGATCCGCGACGCCACCGGGTCGGGCTCGCCCTCCAGCCCCTCGCGGTGCCAGCGGGCCATCGCCTCGCGCAGCGGAGTGAGGAGGTAGAGGTTGCCGGAGGCCCCGGTGACCACCGCCCAGCGGCGCAGCCTGCCGCTCTGGACGGCGGCGAACGTGGCGGCCAGGTAGTTCTTGGTGTAGGTGTCGTGGCCCTGGGCGGCGACGAGCTCGTCGAACTCCTCGATGAGCCGCTCGACCATGCCCTTGATCAGGGCTTCCTTGGTGGCGAAGTGGTAGAGCAGGCCGCCCTTGCTGCAGCCGGCCCGCTCGGCGACGGCCGCCAGGGTGAGCGCCGAGGAACCCTGGTCGGACAGCAGGCCCTCGGCCGCGTCCAGCAGTTCCTCACGTCTCATGGCGAGCACTGTACCGTCCGGACGGTACAGCGGCAAGCTCGGGGGAACCGGCCTACACGGTCGCGGATACGCTTGGAGGGCTGAAAGAGAGTTGCGGAGGGGAGTGCGGCTGTGGAGTCCGCCTATCTCGACCATGCGGCGACCACGCCGATGCTTCCCGAGGCGATCGAGGCGATGACCGCCCGGCTCGGCCAGGTGGGCAACGCCTCCTCGCTGCACGCGGCGGGCCGCCGCGTCCGCCGGGTGGTGGAGGAGGCGCGCGAGTCCATCGCGGACGCGCTCGGCGCCCGGCCCAGCGAGGTCGTCTTCACCGCGGGGGGCACCGAGGCCGACAACCTGGCGATCAAGGGCCTCTACTGGTCGCGGCGGGCCGCCGGGGCGACCCGCATCCTGATCAGCGCGGTCGAGCACCACGCCGCGCTCGATCCCGCGCACTGGCTGGCCGACCACCAGGGCGCCGTTGTCGAACCGCTCGACGTCGACGAGTTCGGCCGGGTGCACCCGCAGACGCTCCGCGAGGCCATCGAGCGCGATCCGGACGACGTCGCCCTGGTGAGCGTGATGTGGGCCAACAACGAGGTCGGCACCGTCCAGCCCGTCCGGGTGCTCGCCGCGATCGCCCGGGACCACGGCATCCCGTTCCACACGGACGCGGTCCAGGCCGTCGGCCAGCTCCCGGTGGTCTTCGCCGACTCCGGGGTGGACGCGCTGACGCTCTCGGGGCACAAGATCGGCGGCCCGATGGGCGTCGGCGCGCTGCTGCTGGCCCGGGGGGTCGAGCCGGTGCCGGTGCTGCACGGCGGCGGGCAGGAGCGCGACGTGCGCTCGGGCACCCTCGACGCCCCGGCGATCGCCGGGTTCGCGGCGGCCGTGCGGGCCGCGGTCGCCCACCGGGCCGAGACCGCCGCCCGGCTGACGGAGCTCCGCGACGACCTCATCCGCCGCGTACGGCAGGCCGTCCCCGACGTGATCCTCAACGGGGACCCGGTGAACCGCCTGCCCGGCAACGCGCACTTCTCCTTCCCCGGCTGCGAGGGCGACGCCCTGCTCATGCTGCTGGACGCCAAGGGCGTGGAGTGCTCCACCGGCTCCGCCTGCTCGGCCGGGGTCGCCCAGCCCTCCCACGTGCTGCTCGCCATGGGCGCGGACGGGGTCAGGGCCCGGGGCTCGCTGCGCTTCTCCCTCGGCCACACCTCGACCGGGGCCGACGTCGACCGCGTCGCCGACGTCATCGGCACGGTCGTGGAGCGCGCCCGCCGCGCCGGCCTGACCTGACCCGCTCGTGGTCCCGTGCGCGCCGGGAGTGGTTCCGTGCGCGCCGGGCGGGTCGGTGACCGCGCCGGGCGGGCTGGTTCAACCGTCGAGCCGGTACAGGCGGAGGAAGTCGTTGTCGACCGGGAGCACGGTGCACCGCCGGAAACCGGCCTCGGCCGCGTACCCGCGCAGGACATCGGCGCGCAGCACCGTTCCGGTGGCCGCCGAGGGCCGCTCGACCAGCTGGGTGGGCAGGCAGTGCGTGACGCTCCAGCCGTACATCATCCGCTCGACCGGGTCGCCGGGCGCGGTGAACCGGTCGGCCACCCGCTCGTCGGCGACGAGCACCGCGCCGCCGGGGGCCAGGGCGGCGCGGACGGCCCGCAGCGCCTCCACCGGCCGGGCGAAGTCGTGCAGCGCCTCCAGGACGAGCACCAGGTCGTAGGGGCCCGAGGAGGCCATCGAGGCCGCGTCGCCGCACGTCAGGCGGACGCGGTCGCCGAGCCCGGCCCGTTCCGCCTGGTCGCGCGCGTCGGCGATCGAGGCCTCGTCCAAGTCGACGCCCTCCACCAGGGCGTGCGGGAAGGCGCGGGCGAGCGCGAGGACCGCCCACCCCTGGCCGCACCCCACATCGGCGACGCGCGGCCGTGGGCCCGCCCCCGGATCCGCCTCCAGCCGCGCGACCACGTCGGGCAGGGCGGCCAGCCAGGCGGTGGGCAGCTCGTGGGTGAAGGCCGGCCGGTTGATGTGCCCCTGGCCGTGCCGGAACGCCCTGCCGTACGCCTCGTAGGGCACCCCCTCGCCGGTGCGGTAGGCCTCGGCCACCCGGGGCAGGACGCCGCCGATCCCGGCGAGGAGGTGGGCGAACGGCGCGACGTGCGCGGGATCGTCGGCGTGCAGCAGCACCCGGGCGTGCGCCGGGTCCAGGCGGTAGCGGCGCTCGTCGGCGGACTCCTCGCCGCCGGGCTCCTCGTCGGCGGAGTCCTTGCCGCCGGCCTCCAGCAGTCCGGCGACGGCCTGCTGCTCCAGCCACTCGCGCGCGTAGCGCGGCGCGATCCCGGCCCGCCCGGCCAGTCCGGCCGGGGTGAGCGGGCCGTGCCGTTCGAGGGCCCGGTAGAGGCCGAGCTCGGTGCCGAGATAGACCGAGAAGAGCTCCAGGGCGCCGACGGCGCCGTCGAAGAGCCGCTCGGCGAGCAGCTCCCCGCGGTCGGTCCCCGGCTGCGGGGAGAGGTCGGTGTCCGGCGCGGTCATGGCCGATCCTTCCTGGTGGACGACGGTGTCCCACCAGGATTTCCGGTACGGGCGCGCGGCGGTATGCAGGAATGCGCATAACGCGGTACGGATTCGGCCAGGCGTCCGGCCGTTCCGCGTCCGGCCGCTCCAGTGGCGGGCCCGGAGGACGCCGGGTCCACCGGTGCGGGTGCGGGAGGGCTCAGCTCAGGAACGGGGAGACGGCGATCCAGCCGGGGTCGGTGACGACGTCCACCCGGGGCCGGCCCTCCTCCCAGCTCACCACGAGCTCCTTGGCGTGGACGGCGGCGTCGCCCGCCGGATCGGCGTAGACGTGCAGCACCCGCTGGCCCTCGGCGCTGGTGTGCACAGCCAGCACGGCGGTGCCGTTCAGACGGCTGATCCGCCCGGCCAGGCGCTCCTCGAAGTCGCGCAGCGCGTCCAGGGAGGGCCCGGTGGGCAGGCCGTCGGCGTCGCGGTGCAGGTAGGGCAGGGTGATCGCGATGTGCTGGTCGAACAGCGGGTGGTCGACCGGGCGGAGCGGGTAGCGGGCGGTGGCGATCAGCCGGGCGCCGCCGGCGGTCTCGCCCTCCAGCAGCGCCCACTGCTCCTCCCGGAAGCCGGAGGCCAGGTCGGCCACCACCGCGGGCAGGTGGACGGCGGGCACGGCGTCGATCGGCGGGAACCGGGAGGCGGAGACGTCGCCGACCCAGCGGGCCACGTCGTCCTCGCCGAGCAGCCAGTCCAGGGCGAGCAGCGCCGCCTCGGTCCGGGTCTCCTCGTCCACGAGGTCGAAGACCGGATGGTGGGCGACCACGTCGACGCGGGGGGCGCCGAGCGGGGCCCGCAGCCCGAGGACGAGCCCGCCCAGCCCGAACCCGTGACCCGCCACGTCGAGGGTGAGGGTCATGGCCTCCGGGTTGGCCTGCCGGGACGGGTGGAACTCCCACCGCGCGTCGGCGGGCGGCGCGGCGGCGGCCCAGCGGTGCGCGACGGGACGCAGCTCGGGGTCTCCGGCGGCGGTGACCACCAGGGCCTGGTCGGCGACCGGACCGGGGGCGATCTCCCACACCAGGGAGGGATGGACCAGCCGCACCGCGGGTGTGATCCACTCGGCCAGCCGGTCGGCCTCCCCGGCGACGACCATCGCGTCCAGTTCCGGTCGCGCGTCCGCCCACCACGTCCAGAACCCGGCGATGCCGTCGGCGGATTCGCCGGAGGGCTCGCTCTTGCGGCCGAAAAGTCGCATGGTCCCGGATTCTCCCAGCACGACGGGGCACCTGCCAACGCGGGTAGGCTCAGGAGGGTTATGGCTCTCCGTGTGCTTGCCGCCATGTCGGGCGGCGTCGACTCAGCCGTGGCCGCCGCTCGCATCGCCGAGGCGGGCCACGACGTCACGGGCGTGCACCTGGCGCTCTCGGCCAACCCGCAGTCCTACCGGACCGGCGCCCGGGGGTGCTGCACGATCGAGGACTCGCGCGACGCCCGCCGGGCCGCCGACGTGATCGGCATCCCCTTCTACATCTGGGACATGGCCGAGCGGTTCCACCGGGACGTGGTCGAGGACTTCGTCAGCGAGTACGCCGCCGGCCGCACGCCCAACCCGTGCCTGCGCTGCAACGAGAAGATCAAATTCGAGGCGGTGCTCGACCGGGCCCTCGCCCTGGGCTTCGACGCCGTGGCCACCGGGCACCACGCCCGGATCGTCGACGGCGTGCTGCACCGCAGCCCCGACGAGGGCAAGGACCAGTCCTACGTGCTCGGCGTGCTCACCCGCGAGCAGCTCGGCCACGCGATCTTCCCGCTCGGCGACTCGACCAAGGCCGAGGTCCGCGCCGAGGCCGCGCGCCGCGGGCTCATGGTGGCCGACAAGCCCGACAGCCACGACATCTGCTTCATCGCCGACGGCGACACCCGGGGCTTCCTGGCCGACCGCCTCGGCGCGGCCGAGGGCCCGATCGTGGACGAGTCGGGTGAGGTCGTGGGCAGCCACGAGGGCGCCTACGGCTTCACCGTCGGCCAGCGCAAGGGCCTGCGCATCGACCGCCCGGCCGCCGACGGCAGGCCGCGCTACGTGCTGTCCATCGAACCGGTCTCCAACACGGTCACGGTCGGCCCGCGCTCGTCCCTGGAGGTCAAGACCATCGAGGCCGTCCGCCCGGTCTGGAACGGCCCGGTGGACGCTCCCCGCGAGCCGCTGGACTGCATCGTCCAGCTCCGCGCGCACGGCGAGGTGTACGGCTGCCGCGCGCAGGTCTCCGGCGACGGGGAGCGGCTCCGCCTCGAGCTGGACGCCCCGGCGACGGGGGTGGCGGCGGGCCAGGCGGCGGTGCTCTACCTCGGGGACACCGTGATCGGCTCGGCCACCATCGCGTCGGCGGCCTGACCGGCGCCGGTCGCCGTCACGGCCGGGCCGGCGGGGCTCCGCGCGGCGCCGCCTACGGCAGGGTGACCGACTCGCCGGGCTTGAGACGGCGCATGTCGGCCTGCTGCTTCTCCGACTCCATCGCCAGCCACCGGTCGACGAGGCCCAGGCCGATCTCGTTGAGCAGTCCGTCATGGGTGGAGAAGGCCCGGGCGGGGCGGACCTCGCGCAGGTAGGCGATCAGTTCCGAGCCCTTCAGCCACGGCGCGTTGGTCGGCGCCAGCAGCGTGGGCACCTCGACGCCCGGCGGGGTGAGCGCGTCACCGGGATAGAAGACCTCCTCGTCCACCAGGAAGCCGACGTTCTGCACGATCGGCTGGTCGGGATGGTTCGGCGCGTGCCACTCGCCGACGACCCTCACCTGGAACCCGGCCGCGCCGAACGCGTCGCCGTCCCGCACGACGTGGATCTCGGCCGGGACGTCGGCCAGCGCGGCGGCCACGCCCTCGCAGGTCCAGATCTCCAGGGACGGGTCGGCCTCGGCGGCCCGGCGCAGCCGCTCGGGCTCGACGTGGTCGAAGTGCTCGTGGGTGATGAGCACGGCCCGGGCGCCGTCGAGCGCGGACTCCTCGCTGAAGGACCCCGGGTCGATCACCAGCGCCGAACCGTCCTTCTCCAGGCGCACACACGCATGTCCGAACTTCGTGAGCTTCATCGTCACACCTTATAGAGCGGTGGTCAGGGAGCGGGGGAGCCCGGCGGCCCGGGGCGGGGAGCCCGCGAACGGCGGTGCCGGGATCGGCGGCCGATAGGGCCGGTCCGGGGCGGGGAGCCCGCAGAACGCCGGTGTCGGCACGGCCGGTCCGGGATCAGTAGCCGACGTAGCCGGTGCCGTTCTTCGTGCCGACGACTCCGGGCACCGCGGAGACCGACCCGTAGCGCTCGATGGCGTACCGGACACCGGCGATGATGTTGTCCACCGGGGCGTAGATGTCCTTGTGGCCGGGGAGCGACCAGCGGTCGAAGGTCGGGTCGATGGTCTGCATCAGCCCCTTGGACGGGATGCCCGCCGCCGCGTTGGAGTCCCAGTTGTTGATCGCGTGCGGGTTCCCGCCGGACTCGTGCTGGATGATCATCCAGATGTCGCTGGGGTTCATCTTCTCGGCGGGGTACCCCTGGGCCTTGAGGATCTCGACGGCCTGCTCGATCCACTCCTTGACCTGTCCGGTCGGGGCGGGTCCCCCGCCGGGCGGGGGCGGGCCGCTCGGCCCGTAACCGCCGAAGCCGCCGCCCTGGCCGTTCCCCCCGCCACCGTTCCCTCCGCCGCCGTTCCCGCCGTTCCCGGTCCCGCCCTGCGGCCGGTAGCCCGCGGTCCGCTCCCAGTCGACGGTACGGCCCGGCGCGGGCACGAACCGCTCGTCGCCCGGCGCCGCGATGCCGGCGAAGGTCGCGGGCCGCCCGGCCAGGTGCTTCGTGACCGCGTTCTTCGCCGCGGTCACGGCCTTGCCGGCGGCCTCGACGTGCGGGCGGGCGTCCGAGAGGGCCTGGCCGACCAGCGACCTGATGCCCGGCTCCAGGTCCTTGTCGGTCCTGCCGGGGTTCCTCTCGCGGTGGGCGGCCACGTCGGCCAGGAGCGTGCCCATGATGGAGCCGACCCTGCTCTCGGCGCCCTCCAGGGCCCCGGCCGCCGTGTCGAGGGCGCTCGCGCAGTCGGTCAGCGCGTCGTGCAGGGCGTCGCCGGCGCGGCCGTACCGGCGCATGTAAGCGGCGAAGGCGTCGGCGGATTCGCCCCTCCAGGCGGCGTCCACCTCGGCGACCGCGCCGCCGAGGCCGCCGGTGTACTCGCTCACCTTGCCCGCCGCGCTCCGCCAGCGGGCGGCGACGGCGCGGACGGCGGCCGGGTCGCCGTCGACCTTGCCCGCAAGTTCGGAGAGCTCGGCGCCGCCCGGCAGCCTGGCGACCTCGTCCCTGAGGCTCACGCTTCCGCCGCCCCGCCGACCCGGTTCGCGCCGCGGACGTTGTCCTGCACGAGGTCCAGCGCGCGCTCGACGCCCTTCAGCCTGCTCGTGACGTGCCCGAGCTCGCCGTCGACCGCGGTCTCGACCTCGTCGACGGCGGTGGCCAGCGCCGAGGAGTCGGCGAACTTCCCGAAGACGGACGAGTCGGTCCCCTTGGCGGGATATCCGGCGCCGAGGTCGGCGAACTTCCCCGCCAGGGTCCTGGCCGCGGTGCGGCACCGTTCGAGCGCCTCGTAGTGGAGATCGACACCCGCCATCAGGCTGTCTCCTTCCGGCCGCTACGGAGTCGGACCCGGTCGAGCATAGTGGAGATGGATCTTCCGGGAAGAGGTCATTCTTCATCCGATGCCCGGCGTGTCACCCGATGACGGGTGACGCACCGGACGTCGGGAATCTACCCGGCCTCGGTCCCGGGCGGCGGCTGGGGAGCCAGGAGCGCCGTCTGCACCAGGCGGGCGCCGTGCCGCCGGTCGGTGTGGTAGCCCCGGCCGGGCGGGAGCGGGTGCGGGCGCACGTTGCCGAACAGGGTGCCCTCGTCCTTATTGCCGGACAGGATGACGGCGGGGGTCGCCATGTCCTTGATCCGCTGGATGACCGGGTCGAACATCGCCCGGCCCACGCCGCCCATCGCCCGCGACATGACCAGGTGGAGCCCGATGTCGCGGGCCTGCGGGATCAGGTCGACCAGGGGCAGCAGCGGGTTGGACGAGGTCGCCACCAGGTCGTAGTCCTCGACCACGATGTACAGGTCCGAGCCCTGCCACCAGCTCCTGGCCCGCAGCTCCTCGGCGGTGAGGTTCGCCGGGGGCAGCCGCTTGAGCAGGGCGCCGCGCGCGTCGTTGATCAACTCGAGCGCGGCCGCGCCGGAGGCGGCGTAGCCGATGCGGTGCTCGGTGGCGGCGGAGTCCAGCAGCGACCGCCGGTAGTCGATCACGATCATCATGGCCTCCTGCGGCGTGCGCCGGGCGACCAGGCCCTCGGTGACGAGCCGGAGCAGGTTGGACTTGCCGCTCTCGGTGTCGCCCACCACGATGAAGTGCGGATCGGTGTCGAAGTCCACCAGGACGGGGGAGAGGGCGGCCTCGTCGATGCCGATGGGGATCCGGTTCCCGGTCTGCTCGGCTCCCGGCAGCGTCTCGGCGGGCAGCACCGCCGGCAGCAACCGCACCCCCGGGGCCGCGGGGCCCTGCCAGGCGTCCCTGACCGCGTGGACGAGCCCGCGCACCCCGGCCGGCAGGTCCTCGGCGCTGCGGACGCCGTCGATCCGGGGGACCGCCGACAGGAAGTGCAGGCCCTCCTTGGTCAGGCCGCGGCCCGGCACGCCTTCGGGCACGGCCAGCGACGCCTTGCGGTTGACCTCCGACTCGTAGGCGTCACCGAGCTTGAGCTCGACCCGGGTGCCGAACAGGTCGCGGATGCCGGGGCGGAACTCCGACCACTTGTTGGTGGCGGCCACCACGTGGATGCCGTAGCCGAGGCGCGCGCGGCCAGGTCGGTGATGACGGGTTCGAGCGTCTCGAACTCCTGCCGGACGGTCAGCCAGCCGTCGACCACCAGGAAGACGTCGCCCCAGCCGTCGCCGGGGATCGTGCCGTCGGCGAGCTGCCGCCGGTAGGCGGCGATCGACTCGATGCCCTGCTCGGCGAAGTCCCGCTCGCGCCGCTGCAGGAGGGCGGCGATCTCGGCCACCGTACGGCGCACGCGGTCGGCGTCCAGCCGGGTGGCGATCCCGCCGACGTGCGGCAGGGCCTCCAGCGAGGCGAGTGAGCCGCCGCCGAAGTCCAGGCAGTAGAACTGGACCTCGCGCGGCGTGTGGGTGAGCGCCATGCCGGTGATGAGGGTGCGCAGCACCGTGCTCTTGCCGCTCTGCGTCCCGCCGGCGACGCCGACGTGGCCGGCCGCGCCCGACAGGTCCAGCCAGAACGGATCGCTGCGCTGCTCGAACGGCTTGTCGACGATGCCCGCGACGGCGTGCAGCCGGCCCCGGCCGGCCCAGTCGGCCGTGCTGAGGCCGAGCTGCGGCGTGACGGACAGCGGCGGGAGCAGGTCGGCGAGGGTGGGGGGCTCGCCCAGCGGGGGCGAGCCAGA
>NZ_CDRNDK010000248.1:0-9483 GCF_977012225.1 Planomonospora algeriensis
CGGGGGTCGCGGGCGCCGCGGCGGGACCTCCGGTGGCGGGGTGGGCGGCGACCGGGGGGGAGCAGGGCGCCTCCCGCGGTGAGGGCGAGAAGGGGGACGAGGCGTGCCGTGCGGCGCATGTGTACCTCCCGAGACCTGGATGCTGACTGGGGAAGCTAGTGCGCCGGATATCCGTATTTCTCAAGATTTGCGACTATTGATATAGCGGAATTCGGGCGTAAATCGCGATTTTCACCGTGGGTTTCTCGGGTCACGGATTCCGGTCGGTCCGCCGTACGCCGGACGGCCATGAGAATGGGACGATGCAGTCAGACATCACCCGCTCCGTCGTCCTGCTCGGCTCGACCGGCTCCATCGGGACCCAGTCCCTCGACGTCATCGCGCGCAACCCCGGCAGGTTCCGGGTGGCGGCGCTCGCCGCCGGAGGCGGCCGGATCGACCTGCTGGCCCGCCAGGCGGCCGAGTTCCGGCCCGAGGCGGTGGCCGTGGCCGACCCGGCGGCCTGCCCGCGCTGAAGGAGGCCCTGGCCGCCCACGGCGTGACCGCGACGGTCCTGGCCGGGCCCGAGGGGGTCGCCGAGGCGGCCGTCTGGCCGTGCGACACCGTGCTCAACGGCATCACCGGCGCGCTCGGGCTGACCTCGACGCTGGCCGCGCTGGAGGCGGGCCGGACGCTCGCGCTGGCCAACAAGGAGTCGCTGATCGTCGGCGGGCCGCTGGTCAAGCGCCTGGCCAAGCCCGGGCGGCTGGTCCCGGTCGACTCCGAGCACGCCGCGCTCGCCCAGTGCCTGTGGGCGGCCGGGCCCACCGGCCCCGACGCCTCCGCCGTACGGAAGCTGGTCGTCACCGCCAGCGGCGGGCCGTTCCGCGGCCGGTCCCGCGCGGAGCTCGGCGGGGTGACCCCGGAGCAGGCCCTGGCCCACCCGACCTGGTCGATGGGGCCGGTCATCACCGTGAACTCGGCCACACTCGTCAACAAGGGCCTGGAGGTCATCGAGGCCCACCTGCTCTTCGACATCGGCTTCGACCGGATCGACGTCGTGGTCCACCCGCAGTCGGTCGTGCACTCCATGGTGGAGTTCACCGACGGTTCGGTCATCGCCCAGGCCAGCCCGCCGGACATGCGGCTGCCCATCGCGCTCGCCCTCGGCTGGCCCGAGCGGGTCGCCGGAGCCGCCCCCGCCGTCGACTGGACCCGGGCCCACACCTGGACCTTCGAGCCGCTCGACGACGAGGCCTTCCCCGCGGTCGCGCTCGCCCGGCACGTCGGCTCCGCGGGCGGCACGGCCCCGGCGGTCTACAACGCGGCCAACGAGGTCTGCGTGGAGGCGTTCCTGGCCGGGCGGCTGCCGTTCCCCGGCATCGTGGACACCGTGGCCGCGGTCGTCGCCGAGCACGCCCCCGGCGAGGCCGGTTCGGTGGAGGAGGTGCTCGCCGCCGACGGATGGGCGCGGATCCGGGCGCGGGAGCTCACCGCCACTGCCTAGACTGGAGCGGCCGTCGACGTTTTCAAAAAGGCTGGGAAAATGACTTCTGTGGCTCTCGGTATCCCCTCGGTGAGGACCAAGCCGATCGCCGAGCGACGCCGTTCCCGTCAGATCATGGTCGGCTCCGTGCCGGTGGGCGGTGACGCGCCGGTCTCGGTGCAGTCGATGACCACCACGGTCACCGCCGACGTCAACGCCACCCTGCAGCAGATCGCCGCGCTGACCGCGTCGGGCTGCCAGATCGTCCGGGTCGCCGTGCCGTCCCAGGACGACGCCGAGGCGCTGCCGATCATCGCGAAGAAGTCGCAGATCCCGGTGATCGCCGACATCCACTTCCAGCCGAAGTACGTCTTCGCCGCGATCGAGGCGGGTTGCGCGGCGGTCCGGGTCAACCCGGGCAACATCAAGAAGTTCGACGACAAGGTCGGCGAGATCGCGCGCGCCGCCGCCGACCACGGGGTGCCGATCCGGATCGGCGTCAACGCCGGCTCGCTCGACCCGCGCCTGCTGCAGAAGTACGGCAAGGCGACCCCCGAGGCGCTGGTGGAGTCGGCGCTGTGGGAGTGCTCGCTCTTCGAGGAGCACGGCTTCCGGGACATCAAGATCTCGGTCAAGCACAACGACCCGGTCGTGATGATCCAGGCCTACCGGCTGCTCGCGGCCAGGTGCGACTACCCGCTCCACCTCGGCGTCACCGAGGCGGGCCCGGCGTTCCAGGGCACGATCAAGTCGGCCGTGGCGTTCGGCGCCCTGCTGGCGGAGGGCATCGGGGACACCATCCGGGTCTCGCTGTCGGCTCCGCCGGTGGAGGAGATCAAGGTCGGCATCGGGATCCTGGAGTCGCTGAACCTGCGCGAGCGCGGCCTGGAGATCGTCTCCTGCCCGTCCTGCGGCCGGGCCCAGGTCGACGTCTACACCCTGGCCGAGCAGGTCCAGGCCGGGCTGGAGGGGCTGAAGGTCCCGCTGCGCGTGGCGGTCATGGGCTGCGTCGTCAACGGTCCCGGCGAGGCCCGTGAGGCCGACCTGGGTGTGGCCTCGGGCAACGGCAAGGGCCAGATCTTCGTCAAGGGCGAGGTCATCAAGACCGTCCCCGAGTCGCAGATCGTGGAGACCCTGATCGAGGAGGCCCTGCGCCTGGCCGAGGAGATGGGCGTCGAGGTCGACCTCGACGACGACGCCCCCGGCCCCGAGGTCGTCGTGCGCTGACCCCTCCGGGGTCTTCGGTCCTTCCGGGATCCTCCGGGACGCCCGCTCCCGCGGGCGTCTCCGGCCCGCAGGGGCCCGGAGCGTGCGGCGGACCGGCCGGACGGCCGCGGGCCGCAATCAATTGACTACGCGATGGTAAGCATCCGGCCTGGTGGCCGGTGGTGCGGCGGCCCTCCGGGGGACGATCTCCCTGCCGATCGAGGAGAGGGAGTCCCAGTGAAGAGGGTCGTCGGGGTTGTCGCGGGCGTCGGGATGCTCGTCGTCGCCGTCGGGGTGCCGCCTCGGGCGATGGCGCAGGTCAGGCAGGACCTCGTGTGGGGGGCCTGCGACGGAGCGGGCGCGGGGCGCGGGAGCGCCCCGGCCGCCCCGGCGGTGGAGTGCGCCACGCTCAGGGTGCCGCTCGACTACCGGCGGCCGGACCGGACGATCGGCATCGCGCTGAACCGGATCAAGGGGAGGACCCCGCGGAGCGGGAACCACCTGGGCGTCCTGCTGGTCAACCCCGGAGGGCCGGGCGCCTCCGGCCGGGACCTGGCCAAGTACGTCGCGGCGGCGCTCCCCGGCGGACTGGCGGACCGGTTCGACGTGATCGGCTTCGACCGCGCGGGGTGGGCGAGAGCACGCCCGCACTGCGGTGCGTGGACCCGGACAAGTACTACGCGCCGCCGCGTCCGGACTACGTCCCGAAGACCACGCAGGAGGAGTCCGTACTGGTCGGCCGGGCCCGGGAGTACGCCGAGGCGTGCGAGACGCGGTGGAGCTGGTTCCTGCCCCACCTGACCACGGAGAACTCCGCCAGGGACATGGACATGATCAGGGCGGCGCTGGGCGAGTCCCGGATCAGCTACCTGGGCTACTCCTACGGGACCTACCTCGGCGCGGTCTACGCGACGCTCTTCCCCCGGCGGGTCAAGCGGCTGGTCCTGGACAGCGTGGTCGACCCCCGGGGGATCTGGTACGCCTCCAACCTCAAGCAGAACGCCTACTTCGACCGGCGGCACCGCGACTTCCTGGCCTGGACGGCCCGCAACAACCGCGTCTACCGCCTCGGCGCGACGGCCGAGGCCGTCTCCTTCGCCTGGTACGCCACCCGGGAGCGGCTGCGTACCCGCCCGGCCGGCGGCGTGGTCGGCCCGAGCGAGTTCGACGACGTCTACACCGTCGGCGGCTACTCCGACACCATCTGGCCGGAGCTCGCCCAGGCCTTCTCCGCGTACGTCAGGCGGGGCGACACCGCGCCCCTGCTGGCCGCCTACCGCAGGCACGCCAAGAACGATGCCGCGACCGAGAACGGCTACGCCGTCTACCTCGCGACGGAGTGCGCGGACGCGCAGTGGCCCCGCGACTGGAGCAGATGGCGGACCGACACGGCCGGGATCCACGCCAGAGCGCCCTTCCTCGCCTGGCAGAACACCTGGTACAACGCGCCGTGCGCGTTCTGGCCCGGACGGGGCGGCGTCCCGGTGAAGATCCGGCAGGATCGCGCCCTGCCGGGCGCGCTGCTGATCCAGTCCCGGCGCGACGCCGCCACGCCCTACCCGGGCGCGCTGGAGATGCGCCGGATCCTCACCCGCTCCCGGCTGGTGGTCGAGGGCGGCGGCGACCACGGAGTCGCGCTCTTCGAGGGCAACCGCTGCGTGGACGGGCACCTGGCCGCCTACCTGCGGGACGGGAAGCTGCCCGGACGCGCCGGCCGGGTGAGGGCGGGGGTCGACGCGCGCTGCGCGGCCGGTCCCGTACCCCAGGCCGAGGCCCGGGCCGAACGCATACCGATGACGGCTGATCTGGGCAGGTAAACACCGATCTGCGAGCCGGTCCTGTCAAACCCGGGGGTCTCGCGTAGGCTTGGGCCCGTGATGCTGCGCACAACGGCGTCGCGCGTGCTCGACGACAACGATCGCGACGAGGTCCTGGCGCTTCTCGACACCGACCCCGTCGCCAATGTCTTCGTCGCCTCCAGGGTCCGATCCGTCGGGCTCAATCCGGCCCGGCTGGGCGGCCAGATGTGGGGGTTCGGGCCGCGCGGCGGTCTGACCTCGCTCTGCTACGCCGGGGCCAACCTCGTCCCGGTGAACGCCGGCCCCGAGGCCGTGCACGCCTTCGCCGACCGGGCCCGGCGGCAGGGCCGCCGCTGCTCCTCCATCGTCGGCCCGGCCGACGCGGTCGAGCCGCTCTGGGAACGGCTGGAGCCCCAATGGGGGCCCGCCCGCGCGGTCCGCTGGGCCCAGCCGCTGATGGCCACCGCCACGTCCTCCCCGCTCCCGCCCGACCCGCTGGTGCGGCGCGTGCGGCCGGAGGAGTTCGAGACCCTGTTCCCCGCCTGCGTGGCGATGTTCACCGAGGAGGTGGGCATCTCGCCCGAGGCGGGTGACGGCGGCGCGCTCTACCGGTCGCGGGTGGCGGAGCTGATCCGGATCGGCCGCTCCTACGCCAGGATCGACGGCGGCACGGTCGTCTTCAAGGCCGAGATCGGCGCGGTCACCCCGCAGGCCTGCCAGATCCAGGGGGTCTGGGTCGACCCCGCCTGGCGCGGCCGGGGCCACGCCGCGGCCGGGATGGCCGCGGTGGTCGAGCAGGCCCTCGCCTGCTTCGCCCCGGTGGTCTCGCTGTACGTCAACGACTACAACGCCCCCGCCCGGGCCGCCTACCGGAAGGCGGGCTTCACGGAGGTCGGCACCTTCATGTCGGTGCTGTTCTAGGCGTCCCCGCCGGCGTGCCCCGGCGCCTCAGGCCGCGCGGACCAGGCGGGACATCAGGTGCTCCAGCTCGGCCTCGGGGTCGGCGGTGAGGCCCGCGTGGACCGGGCCGGCCTGCACGATGGTGCTGCGCGGCGCGGTCAGCCAGCGGAACCGGCTGCCGGGCGACTCGGCGGCCAGCGGGCCCGCGTCCTCGGTGCAGGAGAGCCGGTAGGCGTCGAGCGCGTGCCGTACCGCCTCGACGTCGGTGCGGGCGTCCAGGGCGCGCAGCCGCGGCTCGTCCAGCTCCACGCGGGCGCACAGGTAGCCGCGCGGCTGGCAGTACAGCAGCACGCCCGCGTTGATCAGCTCGCCGCGCTCGACGCGCGGGACGACCCGGATGACGGCGTACTCGTAGACGTCTCTCACCGGGTGCCCTTCCAGAACGTGCCGATCGAGCCGGTCTTCTGCTCCCGCCGGTCCGGCGGCGGTCCGGCGGCGGGCTCGGGCAGCCACGCCCTCGGGCCGTGCGCGCGGGCCAGCAGGTGCTCGGCGTAGGCCCGCCGTACGGCCTGCGCGTCGTCGAAACCCGGCTCGTCCTCCAGCCATTCGCCGGGCACCTCGCCCGTCACGGCGTCGAGCAGGTCCGGGGTGATCCGCTCGCTCAACTCGGCGTCGGCGGCGGCCATCTCGGTGGCGAAGGGGGCCAGGACGTGGTCGCCGGCGTCGAAGCCGCGCTGGGGGTCGGCGGTGCGCCAGTTGTGGTGGAACCACAGGGCCGCGCCGTGGTCGATCAGCCAGACGTCGCCGTGCCAGAGCAGCAGGTTGGGGTTGCGCCAGCTGCGGTCGACGTTGTGGATCAGCGCGTCGAACCAGAGCAGCCGGGAGGCGAGGGCGGGGTCGGGCGGCCAGGCGAGCGGCTCGAAGCCGAGCGCGCCGGGCAGGAAGTCGACGGCGAGGTTGCGTCCGGCGCTGGCCTTGAGCAGGTCCTGGATCTCCTCGTCGGGCTCGCGGGCGCCGAGCTGCGGGTCGACGTCGATCACCTTCAGCTCGGGGGTGCGGAAGCCGAGCCGCCTGGCCAGCTCGGCGCAGAGGACCTCGGCGACGAGCACCCGGCGGCCCTGCCCGGCGCCCCGGAACTTCACGGCGTAGGTGCCGAGGTCGTCGGCCTCCATCACCCCGGGCAGCGACCCGCCCTCCCGCAGGGGCGTCACGTAGCGGGTCGCCGCGATCTCTTCCAGCACCCGGCCAGGTTATCGGCTCGCGGCGCGGCGCCCCGCCCGCCGGGCCGGGGCGCCGGTCGCCCGGCGGTCATCCCGCGACGGCGCGGCCGGCCTCGCGTTCGAGGTTGTCGAGGAGCCGTTCCAGCACCGCGTCGTGCTGCCATCGGATGAGCACCGGCCACAGGAGCCGGAACAGGCCGGTGGTCCGGCCCTTGATCTCGTGCCGGACCAGGGTGCCGCCCGCGGCGGGGTGGAGGGTGAAGCCGTGCCCGCCGGTCATCTCCCGGGTGTCGAACCACAGCCGGCGGCGGGGCTCGACGGCGCCGACGCGGTAGCGCATCGGACCGTGCTCGACGGGGGCTCCGGGGTGGGCGCCCTCGGGGAGGCGGAAGGCCCCCTTCTCCTGGGGCCAGAGCCGGTCGCCCTCGCCGCCGAGTCCCACGAGCAGGTCCCAGACGTGTTCGGGAGAGGCGGGGATGAGGCGTTCGTGCATGTTGTACACCATGAGAGTCCTCCATACGGCTGCGTATGGTCTGACTGTACGCCTCCGTATGGAAGACTGTGCGGGTGGGTCGGCTGAATGCGGGGGACTGGGCCAGGGCGGCGCTGGAGGCGCTGGCCGAGGGCGGCCTGTCGGCGGTGGCGGTGGAGCCGGTGGCCGTACGGCTCGGCACCACGAAGGGCAGCTTCTACTGGCACTTCGCCAACCGCCGGGCGCTGGTCGAGGCGGCGCTGGCGCTCTGGGAGTCCGGCACCGAGGAGATCATCGAAGGGCTGCTGGAGGTCCCCGACCCGGTGCTGCGCATGCGCACGCTGCTGGAGTTCGCCTTCGGCGACCCGGTGGACTCGAAGATCGCCTTCCAGCTCGTCAGCGCGGCCGACGACCCGCTCGCCGCCGAGACGGCCCGGCGGGTGAGCATGCGGCGGCTGGAGTTCATGGGGGCCACGCTGGAGGAGGCCGGGCAGCCGCCGGACCTCGCCCGGGGACGCGCCGTCGCCGGCTACAGCGTCTACCTCGGGATGGCCGCCCTGCACCGGGTCGGCGCGGTGGACGAGCCGATCGGCGCCTTCATGGATCTGGCCCTGTCGGAGATGGGCCTGACCTCCTGACCTGGGGCCCGCCCGGGCCGGCGGATGTGCCTGAAAGCCTGATCCGCCCGGGGTGCGTGCGAATCCCGCAGGGGGCGATGGTCCGGTTTGTCGGCCGGAGGCGTTAGCGTTCCGCGCATCCGATCGCAGGCGCCGGGATTCCGGACCGTCCTGGCGGTCCACCCACGGTGAGAGGCGGGAAGCGTTGGGCTGGCTTTCGGCGGGCGACGGTTATGAGATCGCCCTGGTGGAGGGGAGGGTGGCGGCGAGGGCCACCGCGGGCCGGGCCGCCGGGCGGCGGCTGAAGTCGCTGCCGAAGCAGGTGCGCGATCACCCTGAGACGGAGCGGCTGCGACGCCTGGCCGAATGGCTCGACCGGCACGCCGCCGAGTGCCTGGCCCAGGCGGACGCCTGGATGGTCTCGTCCCTGCCGGTCCCCACCGGACTGGTGGCCCGGGTCTGGCCGGACGAGGCCTGGCGGTCGGTCCTGCGCGATCTCGTGGTGGTCGGCGACGATCCGGACGAGACGGGCTTCCTGCGGGACGTCACCGCGTCGGGGGAGCTGCGGGTGGTGAACCTGGACGGCGAGACGGTCCGGCTCTCCCCGCGCGCGGTGACCCTGCCGCACCCCGTCCTCCTGCCCGACCTGGAGGACCTGCGGGAGTTCGCGGCGGAGCTGGGCGTGGTCCAGCGGGTGGAGCAGATCCACCGGGCGACCTGGATCAGGGCGGACGAACCGGAGGAGAAGGCCACCGCGGTGACGGAGTTCGCCGGAGGCGGGTACGCCTCCCGGTTCGGGCTCGCCGCCCGGGCGACCTCCCTGGGCTACCGCGTCTCCGGCGGTTACGCCACCTGCGCCGTGCGCGACGGCGGGCGGAGCGCCGAGGCGGCGGTGTGGATCGGCGAGCCCTACTGGGACGGAGCGACCGAGACGGGTGACCTGACCTGGCACGACCGGGAGGGCGCCCGGCTCCCGCTGCGGCGGGTCGGCCCGGTGGCGTGGTCGGAGGGGATGCGGATGGCCGCGGCGCTGTACGCCGGGCGGACGATCGAGGACGGAGCGGGCGCGTGAACGGCGTGACGACGCAGGAGGAACCCGGAAGCGGGACGGCCGGGCCGCGGGAACTGCTGGAGGCCGGGGCGGTGCTCCCGCCCGGCACGGAGGGCGGCGGCGAGCGGGCGGTGCCGCTGACGGCGCGCGCCTACCGTCACCCGGGGCTGGAGGACCGGGTGGTGGTCCGCCTGGTCGCCGGGGAACTGGGCACGGCGCAGGACGCGGCCGCGGGCTTCCTCGGGCTGGTGCCCGACGGCGAGCCGGTCGTGGTCGGGGTGGGCCTGCGGCGCTCGCTCGGCTTCCCGGAGTGGGTGCTGGTGCATCACCCTCAGGACGGCCATCACGCGCTGGCCGTGATGCCGGAGCTGGAGCGCGCGGCCCGGCAGGCCAAGTCCAAGCCCAAGGCGGCCCTGGACGCCTACCGCGGGCTCGCCGAGGAGCTGGCGCCGGCCGTGCCGCACTTCCTGCCCACCTTCTTCGAACAGGCGGGACGGGTCTTCCTCGGGGTCGACAACCCCTCCTACGCGGGGCAGATGTTCACCCGGGCGCGCGCCGCGGAGGCCGAGCACGGGCTGACCGTCGACGAGGAACGCCTCGACGAGGTGTTCCTGGAGTTCGCGCTCGCCGGCGCGCTCCCGGCGAAGACGCTGTCGGGGTACGCCCGGGAACTGGCCGCCCGGGTGCCGGCGGGCGAGGCCCTGGACCGGTTCCGCCGGCTGTGCGTGCGCGTACGGCGGGCGGGCCGGCGCC
>NZ_CDRNDK010000249.1:0-9472 GCF_977012225.1 Planomonospora algeriensis
CGGGGCGGTCTGCGCGGCCGCGCCCGTGGCGGCGGCGCCCGCCGCCGCGCATGTCAGCGCCGAGGCGGCGAGCACGCTGACCAGTCTTCTTCGCATGTACGGCTTCCCTCCGCGGTGCAAATGGATGAACCGCCATGCACGATCAGGGGGCGGGAACCCGACCTCCGACCGCCCGTGATGCGCGTGCATGAGCGCCCAGAGGTTCACACGGCCGTCGGCGCACCGTCAATTAGTTTGAGTACCAAACCAACAAAGGCGAGGTAGGACCGCGGGGCTGATGTAATTTTCACGCCGCGCCGGAGTCCGCCTCTCCACCCGGCCCTCCGCACACCCCGAAACCCGGTACGGCATCCGCCCCGGTGTCCGCCTCCCCCGGTACGGCGCAGCCCGCGGCCGGGGCGACCATCAGGCGCGATCCCGGTCCGCGGCCGGCCAGCACGTCGCCGGGGTTGGCCAGCGCGCAGCGGTCGAGGGACAGGCAGCCGCAGCCGATGCAGTCGGTCAGGCCGTCGCGCAGGCGCTGGAGCTGCCGGATCCGGTCGTCCAGCTCGGTCCGCCACAGCTCGGAGAGCCGGGCCCAGTCGTCGCGGTTCGGGGTGCGCCCGTCCGGCAGCGCGGAGAGCGCGTGCTGGATCGTCTTCAGCGGGATGCCGACCCGCTGGGAGACCCGGATGAAGGCGATCCTGCGCAGCGTGTCGCGGGTGTAGCGGCGCTGGTTGCCCGCCGTGCGGCGGCTGCGGATCAGGCCCTTGGCCTCGTAGAAGTGCAGGGCCGAGATCGCCACCCCGCTGCGGGCGGAGAGCTGGCCGACGCTGAGTTCCGTGGTCTGGGACACGGCCCGATCCTAACGCGACCTCAAGATAGCTTGAGGTCGCGACCCGGGCGCATGACGGTCGCGGACGCCTCCACCCGCAGCGGCGGCGCGCAAGGGGCGGAGGCCGCCTCCCCGAGGCGTCAGCGGCCCAGGGTGCTCTCCCTGGCCACGAGGCGGTAGCCGGCCCGGACCTCCTGCGGAGCGTGGCCGGTCCGGCCGTCGATCCGCCGCCGGAGCAGGTCCACCGCGATCCGCGCCAGTTCGGCCTTGTCCGGGGCCACCGTGGTCAGCGTCGGGGTGCTGTAGCGGCCGTCCTCGATGTCGTCGAGCCCGGCGAGCGCGATGTCCTCGGGCACCCGCAGGCCCGAGGAGAGGATCGCGCGCAGCGCCCCCAGTGCCAGCAGGTCGTTGAAGCAGAACACCGCGTCGGGCCGGTCGTCGCCGGCGAGCAGCCCGGCCATCGCCGCCGCGCCGTCCGCCCGCCGGTAGCGCTCCACCCGCACCACCGTCTCGCCGAGCCCGTGCGCGGCCAGCGCCTCCCGGTAGCCGGCCAGCCGGAGCGGGGCCGTACCGCTGACCGCGCTGTCCTGCGCGCCCAGCGCGGCGACGCGGGTGCGGCCCAGGCCGATCAGGTGCTCGGTGACGTCGCGGGCGGCGCGGACGTTGTCGATCGCCACGTGGTCGGCCGGGCCGTCGTGGATGCGCTCGCCCAGCAGGACCAGCGCCGTCTCGTCGGTGCGGGCGGCGAGCTCGTCGGCGCCGATCGCGATGGGGCTGAAGATCAGCCCGTCCACCCGGTGGTCGCGGACCCCGTCGAGGATCTGCCGCTCGCGCTCCAGGCTCCCGTCGGTCTGCTCGATCACCACCAGCCACCGCTGCTCGGCCGCCGCGTCGATGACGAACCGCGACAGCTCCGCGAAGTAGGGCGCGTCGAGCTCGGGCAGCGCCAGGGCGATCACTCCGGTGCGCCCCCGCCGCAGGTTGCGCGCCGACAGGTTGGGCCGGTAGTCGAGCCGCGAGAGCGCCTCCTCCACCTTGGCGCGGGTGGCGGGCGCGACGTGCGCGTACCCGTTGACCACGTTGGAGACGGTCTTCACCGACACCCCCGCCAGATCCGCGACGTCACGCAGGCTCACCCCCACCCGCTCTCACCTCCCTGGTCGTACGGCCGCCACGTGCCGCACACGATCTGACGGGGTCGATCGTAACGCCCCGGTATCGACCTCCCACGCCCCTGTTTACAACGTTGGAACAACGTTGTACAAACGCACCACCGAAACACCGCGTTGACAGAGAGGTCGTGTCTTGCCGACGACCAGCGCCCGTCTCACCCTGGATCCCGCCTTCCGGATCGCCCCGGTGGAGCCCCGCCTGTTCGGCTCGTTCGTCGAGCACATGGGCCGCTGCGTGTACACCGGCGTCTTCGAGCCCGGCCACCCGCTGGCCGACGCCGACGGCTTCCGCACCGACGTGCTGGAGCTGACCCGCGAGCTCGGCGTGACCCTGGTCCGCTACCCCGGCGGGAACTTCGTCTCCAACTACCGCTGGGAGGACGGCGTCGGGCCGGTGGCGGATCGGCCCGCCCGGCTGGACCTGGCCTGGCGGAGCCTGGAGGGCAACGCCTTCGGGCTGAACGAGTTCATGGCCTGGGCGGCCAAGGCCGGGGTGGAGCCGATGATGGCGCTCAACCTGGGCACCCGCGGCGTGGCCGAGGCGCTGGAGCTGGTGGAGTACGCCAACTACCCCGGCGGCACCCGCCTGTCGGAGCTGCGCCGCGCGCACGGCGTGGACAAGCCGCACGGCGTGCGGCTGTGGTGCCTGGGCAACGAACTGGACGGCCCCTGGCAGATGGGGCACAAGACCGCCCGCGAGTACGGCAGGCTCGCCGCCGAGACCGCCCGGGCGCTCAAGCGCTTCGACCCCGATCTGTCCCTGGTGGCCTGCGGCAGCTCCAACAGCGGCATGCCGACGTTCGGGGCGTGGGAGGCCGAGGTGCTGGAGGCGACCTACGAGATGGTCGACCACATCTCGCTGCACGCCTACTACGACCCGTCCGACGGCGACGCCGACTCCTTCCTGGCCAGCGCCGCAGACATGGACCACATGATCCGCTCGATCGCCGCCACCGCCGACCACGTCGGCGCGAAGCTGCGCAGCCGCAGGCGGATCAAGCTCTCCTTCGACGAGTGGAACGTCTGGTACCAGAGCCGCTTCCCCGGCGAGTCCTCGCTGGACTGGGCCGAGCACCCCCGCCTGATCGAGGACGACTACGACGTCACCGACGCCGTCGTGGTCGGCAGCCTGCTCATCACGCTGCTGCGCAACGCCGACCGGGTGGGCGTCGCCTGCCAGGCCCAGCTGGCCAACGTGATCGCCCCGATCCGGACGGAGCCGGGCGGCCCGGCCTGGCGGCAGAGCGTCTTCCACCCGTTCGCGCTGACCGCCCGGCACGCCCGGGGCCAGGTGCTCCGGGTGGAGCCGGAGTGCGCGGTGATCCCCACCGCCAGGTACGGCGAGGCCCCCGCCGTCTGGGCCACCGCCACCTTCGACGACGCCACCGGCGAGACGGCGCTCTTCGTGGTCAACCGCGACCGGCGCCGCCCCTGCGAGCTCGAGGTGGCGCTCCCGGCCGGCCTGGTCCCGGTGGAGCACCTGGAACTCGCCGACGCAGACCTCTCGGCGGTCAACTCCGCCGCCGCCCCCGACCGGGTCGTCCCCCGCCCGGGCACCGGCCTCCGCCACGACGGCCGCCGGGCAGCCCTCACCCTCCCGCCAGTTTCATGGAGTATTGTCCGCTTCGCCCCCCAGGAGTAAGACATGAGCGATTCCTTCTCCCGCCGCTCCTTCCTCGGCCTGACCGGCGCCGCCGGCCTCACCGCCGCCCTGTCCGCCTGCAGCGGCGGGACCAAGATCGGCGCGGGCTCCTCCGCGCCCGCCTCGGCCGCGCCGTCGTTCTCCGGCGGCGAGTACACCGGCCCCAAGGTCACCCTGGACTACTGGAACGGCTTCACCGGCGGCGACGGCCCGCACATGCGGGCCATGGTGGAGGCGTTCAACAAGGAGTTCTCCGGCCGGATCGAGGTCCGCAACATCACCCGCCGCTGGGAGGACCTCTACCCGGCCATGCCCACGGCCATCGCCGCCGGCAAGGGACCGGACGTGGCGATCATCCACAACGACTGGATCGGCACCTTCGCCGCCCGGCGGACCCTCATCCCGCTGGACGACGTGGTCGGGGCGCTGGAGCTGACCGAGGCCGACTTCATCCCCGCCGTGTGGAACGCCGGAGTCTTCGACGGCAAGCGCTACAGCGTCCCCCTGGACGTGCACAGCCTGGGCGACTACTGGAACCGCGAGCACCTGGAGAAGATCGGGCTGTCCGACGCCCCCGCGGACAAGGCCTCCTACGCCGACGCCCTCGCGGAGCTCAAGAAGGCCGGGATCGCCACCCCGTTCTGGATGCCGAACAAGTGGCCGGCGCACCTGATGTTCATGTCCCTGCTCTGGCAGCACGGCGGCGAGCTCTACAGCGAGGACGGCGCGAAGGCCCTGTGGGGCTCCGACCAGGGGGTCCGGGCGCTGAGCTGGATGGTGGAGCAGATCGACGAGGGCTTCAGCCCGCCCAAGGTCGCGATCGACACCCAGTACGCCGCTTTCAAGAACGGCAAGGTCAGCCTCACCTGGGACGGCATCTGGCAGATCAACGACCTCAAGGCGAACGCGCCGTCGCTGGAGTGGGGCCTGTCCCCGGTGCCGGACATCGGCGGCACCCCGGCGGTGTGGAGCGCCTCGCACAACTTCGTGCTCACCTCCCAGGCGGGCAAGGACCCGAACAAGGTGCAGGCGGCGAAGGCCTTCATCGACTCCGTCAGCCGCCGGTCCACCGAGTGGGCCAAGGCCGGGATGATCCCCGCCCGCAACTCCGTCCGCGAGGACCCCGCCGTCGCCGGCCTGCCCCAGGTGGGCCTGGCGAAGGACGTGGGAGTCTTCCGCTTCCTGCCCGCGCTGCCCGGCGTCGGCGACGTGCAGTCCAAGGCGCTGGAGCTGGCGGTGGCCAAGGCCGTGCTGAAGCAGGCGAGCCCGGCCGAGGCCCTGAAGGAGGGCACGGCCACCGCCGACAAGCTGCTCGCCGACAACAAGCGGAAGTACGGCCGGTGACCGGCCCCGCGCCGCGGGAGGAGGGAGCGCCCCCGGCCGGTGGAGGCGGGCGGCCGGGGACCGTGCTGGAGCGGCCGGGGCGCCCGCCCGGGGCGACGGGACCCGCCGCCCCGGGCGGGGCCGCGCGCCGGATGCGGTGGTGGACGCCGTACGCCTTCCTCGCGCCCTACCTCGCCCTCTTCGCCGTCTTCATGGTCCTGCCGATCGGCTTCGGGTTCTGGACCAGCCTGCACGAGTGGGACGTCAACCTCCCCGCCAAGCCGTTCGTCGGGCTGGAGAACTACACCGAGCTGTTCGACTCCTCCAGCGTGGACGGCGGGCGCTTCTGGCTGGCGATGCGGGCCACCGGGATCTTCACCCTGTTCTCCGTGCCGCTGCTGATCGTGCTGCCGCTGCTGGTGGCGCTGCTGATGAACGGCCGTTTCCGCGGGCGCAACCTCTACCGCGCCGTCTACTTCGCCCCGTACGTACTCGGGGTCGCGGTCGTCGGCTTCCTCTGGCGGTTCCTGCTCGACGGGAACATCGGCCTGGTCAACCACTACCTCGGCCTCGACGTGCAGTGGACCACCGACGTGCCGCCCGCCTGGATCGCCCTGGTCGGCGTGACCGTGTGGTGGACCCTGGGGCTGAACGCGGTCATCTTCCTGGCCGGGCTCCAGGACATCCCGCGCGAGCTGCACGAGGCCGCGATGGTCGACGGCGCCTCGGCCTGGCGCCGGTTCCGCGCGGTCACCCTGCCGGGCCTGCGGCCGGTCACGGTGTTCGTGGTCAACGCCACCATCCTGGCCTCGGCCAACATGTTCGGCCAGTCCTACCTGATCACGCGCGCGCCCGCCGACCAGACCAAGACCGCGATCTACCTCATCGCCGAGACCGGCCTGCGCCAGTTCGACATGGGCACCGCCTCGGCCATGAGCTTCATCCTGGCCGCCTGCCTCATGGCGGCCAGCGCCCTGGTGTTCGGCGCCTTCCGCGACCGGAGCGCGCGTTGACCCCCTCCCCGCGCCCGAAGGCGGGGGCTCCACGCCCGAAGGAGAATCGATGAACCTCAGGAGCCCCGGACCCCGGGACGCCCGCGGGCTGCGGCGGGCCCTGCTCCACCTGGTCCTCGCCCTGGTGGCGGCGCTGTACCTCAGCCCGCTGGTCTACATGCTCTCCACCTCCTTCAAGACCCGCGAGGGCTCGGGGTCCACCGACCCGCAGTGGATCCCGGCCCCCTTCTCCACCGGCGCCTACCGGGAGATCCTCACCAGTGCCGACAGCCCGATCCTGACCTGGTTCGCCAACAGCCTCATCGCCGCCACCGGGCACGCCGCGCTGGTGCTGGTCACCGCGGCCCCCGCCGCGTACGCGCTGGCCCGGCTCCGGTTCAGAGGGCGCGGCGCGATCTTCACCGCGGTCGTGGCGACGCTGTTCGTGCCGCCGGTGGTGCTCCTGATCCCCAACTTCCTGATCGTCAACGAGCTCGCGTGGGTGGACAGCCTGCCCGCGGTGATCGTCCCCGCCGCGGCGGGCGCGTTCGGGGTGTTCTTCCTGCGCCAGTTCTTCCTCACCCTCCCCGGGGAACTGGAGGAGGCCGCCGAGCTGGACGGCTGCAACCGCTGGCAGATCTTCACCGCCATCGTCCTGCCCCTGGCCCGGCCGGCGCTGGTGACGCTGTTCCTGCTCTCCTTCCTCACCAACTGGAACGACTTCCTGTGGCCGATCTACGTCCTGCTCAGCCCCGACTCCCTGACCCTCCCCGCGGGCCTGGGCAACTTCCAGGGGGCCAACAGCATCCGCTACGACCTGCTGATGGCCGGGGCGGTGATCGCCAGCCTGCCGGTGATCGCGCTCTACCTCGTCGCCCAGCGCTGGTGATCGAGGGCATCTCGCGCTCCGGGCTCAAGGGCTGACCGGACACCGGGGCGGACAGGACTCCGCGGACGACCGGCGCCTGTCGGAACCTCCGGGACTTCCCGGGGCGATCAGGTAAGAATGGGCGCATGACGAGAGCACTGGTGCTGGGCGGCGGAGGCGTCGCGGGGATCGCCTGGGAGGCGGGGGTCGTCACCGGTCTCCGGCGGGCGGGCGTGGACCTGGGGGAGGCCGACCTGGTGGTCGGCACGTCCGCCGGATCGGTGGTGGGGGCGCTCGTCTCCACCGGCGCGGACCTGGAGAGCGCGGTCGCGGTCCAGGCCGGTTCGGAGACCAGGGCGACCGTCCCGGCGGTCGACATGGAGGCGGTGATGGCCGCCTTCGGCATCCTGTACGACCCGTCCCTCGACCCGCGGGAGGCCCGGCGGCGGGTGGGCGCGATGGCACTCTCGGTCGAGGACACCGGGGCCAGGATCGAGACCATCGGCGAGCGGCTCCCGGTGCAGGAGTGGCCGGAGCGGCGGCTGCTGATCACCGCGGTCGACTGCGGCACCGGGGAGTTCGTCGTCTGGGAGCGCGGCTCCGGGGTGCCCATGGTCACGGCGGTCGCCTCCAGCTGCGCCGTGCCCTGCGTCTTCCCGCCGGTGGAGATCGGCGGCCGCCGCTACATGGACGGCGGAGTCCGCTCGGCGACCAACGCCGACCTGGCGGAGGGCTCGTCGGCCGTGGTGGTCCTGGAGCCGCTGGCGCACCTCTCCCCCAGGGCCCGCTTCACCGCCGAGCTCGCCCGGCTCGGTGACGCGGAGATCGCCCACGTCGCCCCCGACGAGGCGTCCGCCGCCGTCTTCGGCTCCAACGTCCTCGACCCGTCCCTGTGGCGCCCGGCCTTCGACGCCGGACTGGCCCAGGCCCCGGCCGTCGCCGAGGCCGTACGGAAGGTCTGGGGCTGACCGCGCCCCTGTGGATCGTCCGGCGCGGCGGCTGAACCCGCCGCGCCGTCCGGGCTCAGCGTTCCACCGACCAGTCGTGCGGGCCGAGGACGTGGGCCCCGCCCCGGGGCTCGATCCAGCCCTGCTCGGCCAGGGCGGCGAGGCTCCGCCGTACGGCCTCCTCCGGCAGGGCCGCCACGTGGGCGACCTCCGCGGTCTCGGCGACGCGGCCGTCCACGGCGAGGTAGGCCACCGCCTCGTAGACGGTCATGTCGTCGGTCGACAGGGTCTGGACATCACGGGGGTCGTCTCGCATGGCCGTACCTCCTCGGTGGAGCCCGCCGGTCTTCGGCCGGGCCGGTCTCAGCGCTGCCGGGCGCCTTCGCGCAGCCGTTCGGGATCGACCTGGCGCCCGGGGTGGCGGCGCAGGTATTCCTCCTCGAGCTCCTCGGTCCGGGTGCTGTGGTTGGCGAGCGCGTCGGCCGAGCCGTGCAGGAACGTGTCCGTCCGGGTGGCGTGCAGCTGGCGCAGCTCGCGGATCAGGTCGTCCTCTGCCAGGTCCTTAGGATCGATTCCCATCGTCATGGGATCCGCTTACCCCGTGGCGGCCTCTCCTCACCTCCGGTACGGCATACGGCATTGGAACGATTCCACGAAATTGAGTCAGATTTCATGACTTGTTCTCATTGCGGCCATACCGCCGGGGCCTTACCTTCCCGGTATGGATCTCGAGCTCCGACACCTCAGGATCGTGCGCGCGGTCGCCGAGGCCGGGAGCGTCACCAAGGCGGCCACCCATCTCGGGCTGGCCCAGCCTGCGCTGACCGCGCAGCTCAAACGGATAGAGCGGGTGCTGGGAGGATCTCTCTTCGACCGCGACCACAACGGCGCCAGGCCCACGCCTCTCGGAGAGCTGGTGCTGGCCCGGGCACGGGTGCTGCTGCCCGCCGCCCGGGAGCTCCAGGAAGAGGCCGTGCGCTTCGCCAACGCATGCGGGGAGATCCCCCGCTACCGGCTCGGCGCCACCAACGGACCGATCCTCGGAGGGCTGGTGGACCGGCTCGCGACGGCGTGGCCGTCGACGCCGGTGACGACCCATACCTCCTGGTCGGCCAGGGAACTGAACGCGATGCTCACCACTGGGCGGCTGGACTTCGCGATCATCGGCGTCTGCGGGGAGAGCCCGCCGCCGGTGGACGGTCCGGTCGTCTGGACGACCATCGCGATGGACCCGGTCTTCGTGCTGCTCAGCGAGGACCACCGGCTGATGGGCAGGAGGGAGGTCGAGCTGGGCGAGCTGGCCGACGAGCAGTGGACGGCCACCCCCGGCGACGGCTGCTTCAGCGACTGCTTCGCGGCGGCCTGCGCCCGCGCGGGCTTCACCCCGAAGACCGTCTACGAGACCGATGTGGCCACGTGCATGCACCTGGCCACCGTCGGCCGCGCCGTCGCGCTGTGCCAGGCGACCTTCCAGCCCGCCGCCGGGCTGGGGCTGCTCCCGCTCGCGGGCGCCCCGCTGCGGTGGCGGCAGCTGCTCGGCTGCACCCGGAGTCACCCGTCGCCCGGGTCGCCTCGGTGATCGCCGAGCACGCGCGGGCGGCCCACGCCGACGCCGTACGGCGCAGCACGCGGTACGCGGCCTGGCTGGACGGCGACCCCCGTTTCGGCACCGCGCCGCAGGACCTCGACGCCCGCCCCCTCTCCCCCGACCGTC
>NZ_CDRNDK010000250.1:0-9408 GCF_977012225.1 Planomonospora algeriensis
CCGCCCCGCCCGCCCCGCCCGCCCCGCCCGCTCATCTGCTCTCGGCGGAGCCGAAGGCCAGGCGGGAAACGGTGATACCGGCATTCTCGAACACCACGTACAGATCGTGCACTCCCTGGGCCCCCTCGAGCCCGCCGACGACCCGCGACAGGTCGTAGCGGCCGGCGCGCGGGACGGGCACGGCGCCGAGGGCGGGGCCGTACAGGGGGTCGCCGAGGCGGAGGGTGACCACGCCGCCCTCGGTGCTGGTGGCCTCGATCGCGCAGGCGGCGGCCCCGGTCCCGAAGTCGACCCCGCGGAAGAGGATCCAGGCGCCCTCGGCCGTGGAGCGTACGGCGTCGCCGGAGACCCGGGAGGCGTCGGTGAACGCCACCGCGTCGTACTCGTCGTGGTCCGCGGCCGGGATCGGCGCGGCGAGGGCGTCGCGGGGCGGGATGTGTTCGCCGGTGACGTGGACCGTCGCGCACAGGCGGATGTCCCGGGCCGAGCGGCCCACCATGATCTTGTGGGGCGCGTCCTCGACCGCGAACCGGTTCCTGGTCACGTCCCAGAAGGCCAGGTCGGCGACGTCGAGGGTCCAGCGGAGCGCGGCGCTCTCGCCGGGCTCCAGCCGGAGCTTGGTGAAGTCCCGCAGGCGGCGCAGCGGCTGCTTGACTCGGGAGCGCTGCTGGTGGGTGTAGAGCTGGACGACCTCCGTGCCGGGCCGGGAGCCGGTGTTGGCGACCGTCGCCGAGACGGTGATCTTCCCGTCCGCGACCTCGGCGGTCAGGTCGCGGTAGTCGAAGTCGGTGTAGGACAGGCCGTGGCCGAAGGGGTAGAGCGGGGTGCCGCGGTAGTACTGGTAGGTGGCGTCGCTGGCGATGATGTCGTAGTCGAGCAGGTCGGGCAGCTCGCACGCCGAGCGGTACCACGTCTGGGTGAGGCGTCCCTCGGGGTCGGCGTCGCCGAAGAGCACCTCGGCCAGCGCGTGGCCGTACTCCTGACCGCCGTGCGAGGACCACAGCACCGCGGGCAGGTCCCGCTCCGACCAGGTCATCGGGTAGCCGCTGCTGATCACCATGACGGTCTTCGGGTTGGCCGCGCGCACCGCCGCCACCACGGCCTCCTGCGCCGCGGGGAGCGCCAGGTCGAGGCGGTCCTCGGTCTCGCGCCCGTTGACCAGCGGGTGGTCGCCGACCACGACGACCGCGACGTCCGCGGCGGCGGCCAGCGCGGCGGCGCTCTCGGCCCCGCTGACGACCGTCTCCACGGTCAGCCAGAGCGCCGCGTCGGCGTCGTCCACCAGCCGGAGGACCGCCGCGCCGGGCGCCGTACCGTCCGAGGCCGCGCCGGGGTCGGCGGCCGGCCCGACGTAGCGGCCGGTGGAGATGTGCCGGAGCGCCAGCGTGCCGCGCGGCCGGTCCTCCAGCCGGAAGGTCTGGCGCACCTCCCAGCCGTTCGGTCCCGGCTGGTCGTTGACCAGCGTGCCGGAGTCGTCCACCGAGACGTACCGGCCGGTCGCCGCGGCGCGCAGGGCGTAGGCCCCGCCGCCCCAGTCGAACAGGTCGAACAGGCCCTCGGCCGTGCCCGCCTCCGCGGTGAGCCCGAGCGGCCCGCCGCCGGGGTCGGCGACGACGTGCCCGTTCTCGGCGGTCAGCGTGATCCGGTCCACCGCCTCGCAGAACACCGTCTCGCACCGCTCGGCGAGGCCGGCGCGGGCGGTGACGGCGTACGGCAGCGTGCCGGAGTACCAGTCCTCCATGAGGGTGTCGCCGAGCTGGCCGATGACGGCGATCCTGGTGACCCCGGACAGCGGGAGGATGCCGTCGTTCTCCAGGAGCACGATCGAGCGGCGGGCGGCCTCGCGGGCCAGCGCCTGGTGCTCGGGGCGGTTGACGACGGCCTCGGTCACGTCGTCGTACGGCGTGGCGGGGTCGAACTCGCCGAGCCGGAACCGGATGGAAAGCGCATGCCTGACGGCCGCGTCGACGTCCGCCTCGGTGAGCAGGCCCCGCTCCAGCGCGTCGCGGATGTGGCCGAGCACGGCCTCGGTGCGGTCGTCGTCCTGGGTGAAGCTGTCCAGCCCGGCCTTGATCGCGTGCGCGTAGGCCTCGGCGGCGTCGTCGTGGTAGGCCTGCAGACCGGTGAGGTTGCCGGGGGCGTAGGCGTCGCTGACCACCAGGACGTCGTCCGGGGCCCAGGTGCGCAGCACCTCGTTGATCAGCGGACTGAGGTGCGCCGGGCGGCCGTTGACCAGGTTGTAGGAGGGCATCACGGCCACCGCCGCGCCGGACTCCAGCGCGGGCCGGTAGGCGGGCAGCTCGTACTCGTGGAGCACCCGGGGCGGCAGGTCGCTGGAGGTGGTGCAGCGGTCGGTCTCGTTGTTGTAGCCGAGGAAGTGCTTGAGCGTCGGCGCGGTCTTCAGGATGGTGGGATCACTCCCCCGGAGGCCGGAGGCGTACGCCACCGCCATCACGCCGGTCAGCCACGGGTCCTCGGAGTAGCCCTCCTCGTTCCGCCCCCAGCGGGGGTCGCGCAGCGGGTTGACCACCGGCGCCCACACGTTCCGCCCCGCCCCGGCCGGGTCCTTGCGGTGGAAGGCCAGGACCTCGTCGGACGTCGCCTCGCCGACCCGCCGGACCAGCTCGGGGTCCCAGGTGCTGGCCAGCCCGACCGCCTGCGGGAAGACCGTGGCCGGCCCCAGCCAGGCCAGGCCGTGCAGGGCCTCGGTGCCGGTGCGGAACGGGCCCACGCCCAGCCGCTCGACCGGGGCCTGGTACTGGTGCAGCAGGGCGACCTTCTCCGCCAGGCTCAGCCTGCCCTGCAGGTCGGCGATGCGGTCGGCGAGCGGGAGCTCGGGGTCGCGGAACGGTTCGTTCATCGGGGGGACCATCCCTCTGGTGAGCGTCGAAGCGCTTCGACAACGGGGCGAGAAAACGCGCCTCTGTCGAAGCGCTTCGATAGTCGGTCCAGGAAAACTCCGCCCGTTACACGAATGTTTCGAGCAGAGTTTCCCTGAAGGGTGCCTGGCTGTGAGATCCAGGTCAAGACCTGCGGAGAAAATCACCGATCATTCTTCGGTTCCGGGCCGCCCCGGACGCCCCCGCGCCGAGGTCAGGAGACGCGGGGCAGCCGGCCGGAGTCCACCGAGTCGAGCACCCGGGCCGCGCCGCCCAGCGCCGCCGCGTCGTAGCCCAGGGTCGAGGCCACCACCCGGCAGCCCCCGCCCTCGGGCGCGATCGTGCGGTCGCGCGCCTCCTCCTCCACCGCCGGCAGCAGCCAGGGCGCCAGCGGCACGTAGTAGCCGCCCAGGATGACCACCTCGGGGTTGAGCAGGTTGGCCACCACCGCCACGCCCTTGCCGAGCTGCCGCCCGACCTCCGCCAGCAGGCCGAGGGTCCGGGAGTCGCCGGCGCGGGCCAGCCGTACCACCTCGTCGAGCTCGATCTCCACCTCGGCGGGCGAGAGCGGGACGTGCCGGAGCACCGCGCCGATCCCGGCGACGGCCTCCAGGCAGCCGGTCCGCCCGCACCGGCACCCGGCGCCGAGCGGGTCGAGCTGGATGTGACCGATCTCGCCGCCGTAGCCCCTGCCGCCGCGGCGGATCCGGCCGTCCAGGATGATCCCGGCGCCGACCCCGATCTCGCCGGTGAGGTAGACCAGGTTGGCGGTCCCGGCCTGCGAGCCGAAGCGGTGCTCGGCCAGGGCCGCCAGGTTGGCGTCGTTCTCGACCTGGACGGCGAAGCCGGGGTCGCGCAGCGCCTTGGCCAGGTCTCCGGCCAGGTCGGCGTCGCGCCAGCCGAGGTTGGGCGCGATGAGCACCGTGCCGTCCGTGCCGACCAGGCCGGGCACGCCCACGGTCAGGCCGAGGACCTGGCGCTCCTGCTTGGCCATCCGGCCGACCACCCGGCGGACGATCGCCGCGACGGCCGCGACGGCCTGGCCGGTCGAGCCGTCAGTGCCGGGAAGCGAGCCGGAGAAGGAGCGCCGCCACGACAGCAGCCGCTCCCCCGACAGGTCCACCGCCACCGCGGTGACGTAGTCGACGTTGACCTCGATGCCGATCGCGGCGTACGGCGAGCCGTCGAGCACGAGCATCGTGGCCGGCGCCGACACGGTTCTCGGTCAGCCCGGTCTCGCGCACCAGGCGGCGGTCGATCAGGTCGGCGACCAGGCTCGACACGGTCGCCTTGTTGAGGCCCGTGGAAGCCGCGATGTCCGCCCGCGAGCACGGCGCGTGCTCGCGCACGAACCGCAGCACCACGGCGAGGTTGGTGGCCCGGACATCGGCGAAGTCGGCCGGCTGCGGATTCGTCGTAGATGTGATCAAGGTCCGTCCCGTCCCGATCGGCCCGGGCTCCGTCTTGCGAACGGCCCCCGGCTGGCCCCATCATGCCTCACCCGCCCCAAGGACCGCGATCGTCGGCCCCTTGTGGCGGGAGTGCCCCTCGACTAATTTGTTTGGTCAAAAGACGAACTAACTCTATCTCGGACCCATCCTCCTAGGACAACCCCCGCCCGTCCATGACAACGAAGGGAACGCGCCGTGAAAACTCCCCCCGAGGGCGCGACGACCAGCCGCCGAGGCTTCCTCGGCCTCGTGGGACTCAGCGCGGTCGCGGCCGCGAGCGGCGGCCTGCTCAGCGCCTGCTCCACGCCGAGCGGTCCCCGGCCCGGCTCCGGAGGAGCCACCGCGGCCGCCCTCGACAAGCTGACCTCGCAGGTGCCGACGCACGTCCCCTACGCGGGCGTCACCGCCGACATCGTCGGGCAGAACGGCGCGCCCGGCGGCTTCACCAAGTATCCCGCCTCGCTCGTCGACGCGGTCACCGCCAAGCCCGGCAAGGGCGGCCACTACAAGGCCATGACGCCGCTGTGGGGCCCGCTCCCGCCGCCGCTGGGCGAGAACTCCTACTTCGAGGCCGTCAACGCCGACCTCGGCGCGACCCTCGAGTTCAACATCCTCGACGGCATGACGATCATCGAGAAGATGAACGCGATCATCGCCGGCGGCGACGTCGTGGACATCACGATGATCCCGAGCTGGACCGTCAACCAGATCCCCCAGTTCGGCGAGGCCGTGGGCCGGCTCTTCGAGGACCTCACGCCCTACCTGCAGGGCGACGCCGTCAAGAAGTACCCGCTGCTGGCCAACATCAGCACCGACGCCTGGAAGTGGGGGGTCTTCAACGACAAGCTGACCGGCATCCCCGGCAGCTACACCTTCCCGATGGGCGTGGTGCTCCTCTACCGCAAGGACCTGTTCGACTCCAGCGGCTGGACCGCCCCCAAGAGCGCCGACGAGATGCTCGCCCTGGGCAAGGAGATCAACGACCCCAAGCAGAAGCGCTGGGCCTTCGGCGACATCAAGCTGATGGCCTACCAGATCTTCCGCGCCCCCAAGGAGTGGGTCCTGTCCGGCGGCAAGCTGGTCCACCGGTACGAGACGCCGGAGTTCGAGGCGGCGGTCGAGTTCATGCGCAAGCTGTACGAGGGCAAGCTGATCCACCCCGACATCGTCAGCAGCAAGGGCGCCAACGCCAAGGAGCTGTTCAAGTCCGGCCAGATCCTCGTCACCCAGGACGGCTTCGGCGGGTGGAAGGAGATGCTGGAGCAGATGATCCCCACCAAGCCCGACTTCTGGATCGAGGCGGTGCCGTCCTTCGGCCACGACGGGGGCGCCCCCGGCTACCACAAGAGCGAGGAGCCGGGGCAGTACACCTTCATCAAGAAGGGCCTGGCCAAGGAGAAGGTCGAGGAGATCCTCTCCCTGATGAACTACCTGGCCGCGCCGTTCGGCACGCAGGAGCACATGCTGTCCGTCTACGGCGTCGAGGGCAAGCACTACACCAAGACGGAGGCCGGAGCCCCCAAGAGGACCGATCTCGGCCTCAAGGAGGCCCCGCCGACGTACTTCTTCCTCAGCGGCCGGCCCGACGCGATCACCGAGAGCGAGCTCCCCCGGTATGTGGAGACCGCCGCGAACTGGTACAACGAGGCCGCCCAGCACTGGGCGCCCAACCCGCACGAGGGCATCCGGATCCAGCGGCCCTCGGAGTACGCCGCCCTGGAGCAGCCCACCGAGGACAAGATCCAGGACGTCGTCCGCGGCCGCCGCCCGCTCAGCGAGCTGAAGAAGGTCGTCGACGAGTGGCGCAAGGACGGCGGCGACAAGAGCCGCGAGTTCTACCTGAAGGTGCTGCAGGACAACGGCCGTGCTTGACAACGCCGAGAAGGCCGGAAAGGACGCGAGCACCGGACCGGCGGGTGACCTGACCTCACCCGCCGGCGCCGGCGCTCCCGCGAAGCGTAGCAAGGCCGGCAAAAAGGCCGGCAAAAAGGCCGGTGGAAAGCCCGGGGCAAAGCCCTCGCTGGGCAGCCGGCTGCGGCACGACTGGCAGCTGCTGCTGATGACCGTGCCCGCGGTCGGGCTGCTGGCGGTGTTCCACTACATCCCGACGCTCGGCAACGTGATCGCCTTCCAGGACTACTCCCCCCACGTCGGGATCGCGGAGAGCCCCTGGATCGGCTTCACCAACTTCCAGTGGCTGCTCACCGACCAGAGCTTCTGGGACGCCACGCTGAACACGCTCACCATCACGGCGTTCCAGCTGGTGTTCTACTTCCCGCTGCCGATCCTGCTGGCGGTCCTGCTCGACAGCGTGATGAACCCCCGGGTCCGGCTGTTCGTGCAGAGCATCGTCTACATGCCGCACTTCTTCTCCTGGGTGCTGGTCGTCACGCTGTTCCAGCAGATCCTGGGCGGCGCGGGGCTGATCTCCCAGTTGCTGCGCGCCAACGGCTACGACGGCATCGACCTCATGACCGACCCGGACGTCTTCCTGCTGCTGGTGACGGCGGAGTCGGTGTGGAAGGACGCCGGCTGGGGGACGATCATCTTCCTGGCGGCGCTGGCGGCGATCAACCAGAACCTCTACGAGGCGGCGGCGGTGGACGGCGCCGGCCGGTGGCGGCGGATCTGGCACATCACCCTGCCGGGGCTGCGCCCGGTCATCGTGCTGCTGCTGATCCTCCGTCTCGGCGACGCGCTCAACGTCGGCTTCGAGCAGTTCTTCCTCCAGCGCGACGCGGTGGGCCGGGAGGCCGCGGAGGTGCTGGACACCTTCGTCTACTGGCGCACGCTCGTCACCGGGGAGTGGAGCTACGGCGCCGCGGCCGGCCTGGTCAAGGGCGTCGTCGGCCTGGTCCTCATCCTCGTGGCCAACAAGGTCGCCCACCGGTTCGGCGAACAGGGAATCTACAAACGATCATGAGTACACGTCCCGCATGGGAGGAGGCGCCGAGCGTGCCGGGCAGGCTGGCCAAGGGCCTGACCCTGACCCTCATCTCGCTCGTCGTCCTCTTCCCGATCTACATCGTGGTGCTCACCAGCCTGTCCCCCGCCGCGGCGGTGAACGAGGCCGGCGGCCTGGTGGTGGTGCCCAACGGGTTCTCCTTCGCCGCCTACGAGGAGCTGTTCTCCGGCGGCGTGGTCAGCCGCTCCGTGCTGGTGAGCCTCGGCATCACCGTGGTGGGCACGGCGGTGAGCCTGGTCTGCACGGTGCTCGCGGCCTACGGCCTGTCCCGGCCGGGCTCGCTGTTCCAGCGGCCGCTGCTGTTCATGATCCTGCTGACGTTCCTGTTCACGCCGGGCATGATCCCCAGCTACCTGATGGTCAAGTCGCTCGGCCTGATCGACAGCTACTGGTCGCTGATCCTGCCGGGCGCGATCAACGCGTTCAACCTCGTGGTGATGCGGGCCTTCTTCATGAACATCCCGGAGGAGGTGCCCGACAGCGCCCGGATCGACGGGGCGAGCGAGTTCCGCATCCTGACCCGGATCATCCTGCCCATGTCCAAGGGCGTCACCGCGGTCATCGGCCTGTTCTACGCCGTGGGCTACTGGAACGCCTTCTTCAACGCCATCCTGTACATCAACGACAACACCAAGTGGCCCCTCCAGCTGGTGATGCGCCAGTACGTCCAGCAGGGCCAGTCGCTCACCCTCGGTTCGGCGGTGGACACCTCGGTGGCCGGCGCCCTCCCGCCCAACCTGGCCATCCAGATGGCCATCGTCGTGCTCGCCCTGCTCCCCGTGCTGTTCGTCTACCCCTTCGTCCAGAAGCACTTCACCAAGGGCGTCATCATCGGCGCCGTCAAGGGCTGACCCTCCCCGGCCGCCCGGCGCCGCCCTCCTCGGCGCCGGGCCGTGCCGTACGCCCCGGTGCGCGGCCGTACGGCATGCGGTGTCCCCTGACGGGCTGCCTCATCGACACCTCAGCACTGTGGCACCTGCTCCGCACCCCGGAGCCACCGGAGGAACGGGCGGGTCGGATCACCTCTTGACCGTGACCTCCGGGTAGCGCGCGGAGGCCCGGTCGAGCAGCGGCCGCGACCGCCCGCGCAGGTGCAGGTCGAAGAAGGCCCCGACGTACTTCCGGGTGATCTCCAGCGAGCGGGCGCCGGGGAGCGTGCCGAACATGTCCTCGTTCTTGATCACGTCGGCCAGGAGCGGCGCGTAGTCGGTGAGGGCGTTGTGCCCCATGCCCTTGACCGTCACCCAGCGCTTCCAGCCGGCCATGTTCTTCCAGTCCCGCCCCCAGGTGGGGTCGCTCCCGCCCTGCGCGTGGGCCTCACCGGCTCCCAGCAGCATGAACGGCTTGCGGAGCCCCTCGTCGGGGATCGGGATCCAGAAGGTGCCGTCCATGTTCACCCCGGCGCGCACCCGGGGATCGGTGAGCATGGTGTGCGTGGCGCTGTTGCCGCCGAGGGAGTGGCCGGCCATGCCGATCCGGGACCGGTCGATCAGCCGGGCGTGCTCCCAGGCGGGCTCCTTCCCGGTCAGCCGGTCGAGCACGAAGGAGACATCCGCCGCGCGGACCCGGGTGCTCTTCTCACCGAACGCCGGGGTGCCCCCGGACTCGCAGGTGGTGCAGGGGGTGGTCCGCCCGTCCGGGAAGGTCGTGGGGGACTCGTGCGTGTGGTCGATGCCCGCCACCGCGTAGCCCCGGCTCGCCAGGTCCTCCGACAGGGCCGTCAGCGAGCTGCGGGGCATGCCGAACCCGGGCGAGAGCACCACGAGGGGCAGGCCGCGCCGCCGCCCGAGCGGCGCCGCTCCGGCGACCGCGTTGGTCCGCGTCCCGGCGAGCGCGTTGACGACCTCGGCCCCGGCGCCCTGCTCCTTGAGCAGCAGCTCCGCCTCCTTCACGGTCATGTACGGCGCCCGCTCCCCCTTGGCGGTCCTGGCCGGGTACCAGATCGAGACCATGAGCTCGCGCGGCTTCCCGGCCACCCAGGGGTCGGTGCGGGAGCCGTCCACCAGGTGCAGCGTGGTCGTGCCCACCGCGTGCGGGCCGGTCGGCCGGGGCAGGGCAAGCCCCGGAGCCCGATCCGGCGCGGCGGCCGGCGCACCGAGCGGGTACGGCGCTG
>NZ_CDRNDK010000251.1:0-9306 GCF_977012225.1 Planomonospora algeriensis
CGCGGCGGCCGGCACGGCGGCGCTGAACGGGCCCGACCTGCCCGAGTGGGTCGCCCCGCTCGGCCTCGTCTCCCCGGCCAGCTGCTCACCGAGGCGCTCTCGCGCCGGCTGGGGATCGACCCCGACGCGCCGCGAGGCCTCAACAAGGTGACCCAGACGGACTGACGCCCGGACCTAGGCTGGTCGGGGACCGTCGAAGCAGGAGGACGACATGGCGGCAGACGCCGGCGCGATCATCGCGGGGCTCGGTGGCGCGGAGAACATCATCGACATCGAACCGTGCATCACCCGGCTCCGGACCGAGGTGCGCGACGCCTCGAAGGTCGACCAGGCCGCGCTGCGGGCGGCCGGGGCCCACGGGGTCATGGCCGCGGGCAACGTCGTCCAGGTGGTCGTGGGACCCCAGGCCGACACCATCGCCGGAGACATCGAGGACATCATCGGCTGAGGGTCCGGCGGGAGCCCGGTACGGCGGGCCGCCTCGACCGCCGAGGCGGTCATCCGGGCGGCGAACGGGTGCGTGGCGTCCACCACGGCGCCGATCCGGCGCTCCGCCAGCCAGGCGGCGAGCCCGTCGGGACCGCCGAACCCGCCCTCGTGCACCTCCCCCACCGGCAGCCTCGGGTCGCGCACCCGGCCGGCCAGGGAGGACACCACATGCGTCCCGGGCCGACCGGCGAGCGCGGCGGCCAGCCTCCTCGCCTCGTCGGTGCCGCCCAGCACCAGGACGTTCAGCACCCCGTCACCCCTCTCCCCCCGCGGCGCGTCCGCGTTCTCCGGTGCCGGGTCCCCGGGGTCCTCCCCCTCGCGTGCCCGATCACCGGGACACCGTACCGGCAGGCGGCCGGGCGGTGAGCGGACCCCTGCGCCACGGCTGGACCACCGGCGCGTGCGCGACGGCGGCGACCGCCGCCGCCTACACGGCGCTGCTGACCGGTGAGTTCCCCGACCCGGTGGAGATCGTCCTGCCGAAGGGGCGGCGCCCGGCGTTCGCGCTGGCGCGGGAGTCCCTCGCCGCGGGCGCGGCGACGGCCTCGGTGGTCAAGGACGCGGGCGACGACCCCGACGTGACGCACGGCGCGCTGATCTCGTCGACGGTACGGCACGGCGTCCCGGGCGGCGGCGTGGTGTTCGCCGCCGGTCCCGGCGTCGGCACCGTCACCAAGCCGGGCCTGCCGCTGGAGGTGGGCGAGCCGGCGATCAACCCGGTCCCCCGGCGGATGATGCGCGAGCACGTCGCCGAGGTGGCCGCCCGCTGCGGCGGGACCGGGGACGTGGTCGTGGAGATCTCCGTGGAGCACGGCGAGGAACTGGCCCGCAGGACCTGGAACCCCCGCCTGGGCATCCTGGGCGGCCTGTCCATCCTCGGCACCACCGGCGTCGTCGTGCCGTACTCGTGCTCGGCGTGGATCGACAGCATCCGGCGCGGGATCGACGTGGCCCGCGCGGCCGGGCACGCGCACGTCGCCGGGTGCACCGGCAGCACCTCCGAGCGGGTCGCCGCCGAGCTGTACGGCCTGCCGGAGGACGCGCTGCTGGACATGGGCGACTTCGCCGGGGCGGTGCTGAAGTACCTGCGGCGGCATCCCGTGCCCCGGCTGACGATCGCCGGGGGGATCGGCAAGCTCTCCAAACTCGCCGACGGCCACCTCGACCTCCACTCCGGCCGCTCCCAAGTCAATCCGGGCCTGCTCGCCGAGCTGGCCCGCGCGGCGGGCGGGGACGACGCCCTGGCCGGGCGGGTCCTGTCGGCCAACACCGCCCTGCACGCCCTGCGCCTGTGCCAGGAGGCGGGCCTGCCCCTGGGCGACCTGGTCGCCGAGCGGGCCCGCGCCACCTCCACCGGCGTGCTGCGCGGGGCGCCGGTGGAGGTGGACGTGGTGGTCATCGACCGCGCTGGGGTGATCGTCGGCCGCGCCGGATGATCACCACTTCTCCCATTCGCCTTGCTCGAAACACCTGTGCGCCCAGTAGGCGAGCTTCGCCGGACCGGTGATTCCGACATAGGGTCCGTGCCCCCCCAGACACCTCATCTTCTTGATCGTGACGAATTCCCATTTGCCGTGCGTGCAGGCGGGGATGAGCCGCCTGACGAGGGCCTTCCCGCAGAGCCACCTGACGCTGGGCTTCGGCGCCCCCGCCGCGGTCATCGCGTGACCCGTCGGTGCGGCGAGCACGGCGGGGCCCGCGGCGGCCCGCGGAGGTCCGGCCTGTGCGGTGGCGGGTCCCGCAGCGAGCACGAGCGCCGCCCCCGACGCGACCACGATCGACCCGACGAGATTCATTCTCATTCTCCAGCCTTTCTTTCGGGCGGTCGACGGAGACCGCACGATATCGGTAGGGGGAACGGCACGGTCTCCCGCGGCCGGCGGGATCCCGTTCCGAAGCGACGCGAAACCGTATGCCGCTCTCAGCATGTGACGGTCTTCTCGTACTTCGGAAAGGAGCTCTGCGGAACGAATATCCAGAGCTTCTTCTGATTCGGCTGCATTCTCCAGCAGGGGCTGTCTTTCCCTCGTTTGACGAGCACCTTCACCCGCATCGCCTTTCCGCATCCGTTGCTCACGCGAGCCGCAATTCCTCCCGCGACGCCGATGATCTGGCGTTTGACGCAGGACGGCGCGGTGCCCGCCGCGGCCCGAGGCGCCTGGGCCGCAGCGGGCGCCTTCACCGGTCGCGCCGCGTGAGCCGCGCCCGCAGACGCCACGAGCGCGACCGCCGAGGCGGTGAGAGCGGCGGAGACCTTCAACGTCCTCTTCATTCAGAGAGCCCTTTCCGATGGTGTTCTCCGGCACGGTGACGGCGCACCGGGCACGACTTCGGCCAGGCGGAGAGGAAATACGGCCGACTTGCCCGCGAAATCCTCGGCGGCTCGCTTCCTCCTATTCTGATGCGGCCCCGCCCGACGTTCACGGGAACAAGAGTAGAAAGCGCGGCGCAGGTAGATCGTCAGCCCGCGGACCGATCTTCCGTACGATGCCGGTCGTAGCGTCCGCGTACAACCAGCGTGGTACACCCGTCCCCCGTGCGCCGCCTCTCCGCGACCGGGATCGGGCCCCGGCGGCTCGGTGGCCGCCTTCCCGAACGACCCGGAGCGCGGCCGACGATCCGGTTTACTGGACACGAGTGGAACAAGTGCCGCAATAATGTCAACTCGTGCTACGAGACTTGCGGGGATGGTGGAACGACCACCGGATCGCGGACTCGGCCCTGGCCGTGGTCGCCTGCGGCTACCTGCTGTTCGAGACCCCGTACCAGGAGCAGGACGTCACCGACTGGCAGCACCTGCCCCTGCCTTTCTGGGGTGACCTGCTGGCCTACGCCGCCTTGGCGTGGCGGCGCAGGCACCCCCTCCCCGTGCTCGCCCTGGTCTGGACGCTCTGGTTCGCCGGCGGCCGGTGGGACGTGTGGGCGGAGTGGAACGCCTCCTGGGCGGAGCTGGGAACTTCGACCGCGCTGATGCTCATGTTCTACACCGCGGGCCGGTGGACCTCGTCGGGGTGGCCCCTCCTCTTCCTCGCCGGCACGCTGCTCCCCACCGCGCTCTCGGTGGCCCGGGCATGGACCGATTCGCCCCTCCTGCCGCTTCCCCAATCGGCCACGCCCGGTGATCTGTTCACGATGTCCTTCGCGGCGTGCGCCGGCGCATGGGGGCTCGGTCGGCTGCGGAGGTCGGAGATGGAGGCGATCACGCGCGCGAAGGAGAACCAGGTACAGTTCGCTCTGGCCGAAGAGCGGGTGCGGATCGCCCGGGAACTGCACGACATCGTGGCGCACAACGTCAGCGCCATGGTCGTCCAGTCCGACGGGGCCACAGCCGCGTTGCTCGACGAGGACACCGCCGAGGCGGCCACCGCCATCGAGGCGATCGGCCAGACCGGCCGCACCGCCCTCGGGGAGTTGCGCCTGCTCCTGGGAGTGCTCAGGGACGCGCCAGTGTCGCCCCAGCCCGGCATCGACACAATCGGGGACCTGGTGGAGCGGCTCCCGCTGACCGTGCGGATGCGCGTCGGCGGAAAGGTCCGGGAGACGTCGGCGGCCCTCGGCCTGGCCGCCTACCGGATCGTGCAGGAGGCCCTGACCAATACGCTCAAACATGCCGGAAAGGACGCTACCGCCGACGTGGTTCTCCGTTACGAGGACGATCGACTGCGCATTCAGGTGACCGACGACGGCGGGAACCGACCGTGCGGCGCGCCGGGGGCGGTACGGCTGCGCGGCTCCGGCCACGGCCTGCTCGGCTTCCAAGAGCGGGCCGCGATGTTCGGTGGCACCGCGCACGCCGCCCCGCTGCCCCATGGCGGCTTCCGGGTGGAGGTCACACTGTCATGGAAGTGATCCGTGTCCTACTGGCCGACGACCAGGAACTGGTCCGCACCGGGTTCCGCCTGGTGCTGCGCCGGGAACCCGGAATCGAGGTCGTCGGGGAGGCCGGCGACGGCCGGGAGGCACTCGGCATGCTGGAGGAGACCGAGGTCGACGTGGTGGTGATGGACGTGCGCATGCCACGCATGGACGGGATCGAGGCGACGCGGCGGATCTGTGCGCGCGGCGGTCCCCGGGTCCTCATCCTGACCACCTTCGACTTGGACGAGTACGTCTACGGCGCGGTCAAGGCCGGAGCCAGCGGGTTCCTGCTGAAGGACACCAAGCCGCAGTCCCTGATCGAGGCGATCCGCACGGTCGCCGCAGGGGAGATGCTCTTCGCCCCCACCGTGACCCGCCGCCTCGTGGAGGCCTACACCGGCGACCGCGCCCGGTCCTCCCCGGCCCCGGAGGGCCGGCTCGACGCGCTCACCGCCCGAGAGGCCGAGGTTCTGTGCATGGTCGGCCGCGCGCTGTCCAACGGGGAGATCGCTTCCGAGCTGTGCGTGAGCCAGGCGACGGTCAAGACCCATCTGAACCGGGTGATGACCAAGCTCGGGCTGTCCAGCCGCGCCCAGGCCGTCGCCCTGGCCTATGAGACCGGGCTGGTCACCCCTCACAGGGACTGACGGGAGGCGAGGCGGCACTCGTGGCCGCCAGAGAGAGTGATCGCCTCACCGGAGCGCACCCGGTCCCGCGATCGACGCGGACCTGGATTCCGTGGGCGCAGCGGCACGGCGATCCTCGGCGGCCTGGGCGCCGGTCTGGAGGGTGCGGGACAGCGGCTGACGACGCCGTGCCCGCGGACCTCCGCCGGCCGCCGGGTGCCGGAGGCCGGCCTGGAAGCGCTGACGCCGGTCAGGCGGCGTTCCGCCACGGGACGGCCCGGAGCAGGTCGTCGACCTCCCGTGGGGAGACGGGCGGAGAGAACAGGTAGCCCTGGGCCAGCGGGCAGCCCATCTGCTGGAGCACGCCGGCCTGTTCACGGGACTCGACGCCCTCGACGACGGTGGACAGGTCCAGGCTGGCCGCCAGCTCCACGATCGCCCTGGTGAACGCCCGGGCCTGGCGGTGGTCCGCGTTCGTGAGCGGGGCCGTGAACGATCGGTCGATCTTGAGGATGTCGACCGGCAGGGTGCGCAGGTAGGCCAGCGAGGAGTAGCCGGTGCCGAAGTCGTCCAGCGCGATGCGGACCCCGTGGGCGCGCAGGTCGGCCAGGACCTCCACGATGCGCCGGGTCTCGGCCTGGCTGGTGGCCAGCAGCATGCTCTCGGTCACCTCGATGGTCAGCGCGTTGCGCGGCAGCGCCTGGCGGGTCAGGATCTCCACGACCATCTCCCGGAAGGTGCGCTCGCGCAGCTGCCGGCCGGAGACGTTGACGGTCACGGCGATACCGTGGCGCTCGTGCCACCGCTTGGCGTCGGCGCAGGCCTGCTCCAGCACCCACCTGCCGATGTCGACGATCAGCCCGGTGTCCTCGGCGACGGGGATGAACACGTCCGGCGGGATGGGCCGGCCCCCGGTCGGCGTCCAGCGCAGCAGCGCCTCGACCGCGTAGATGCCGCCCGAGACGAGGTCGACGACGGGCTGGTAGGCCAGGCTGAGCTCGTCCGCGGCCAGGGCCTGGCGCAGGCCCGTCGCGATCGCGGCGTGGTGCAGCCGCTCCGCGCGCAGGGCGTGGTCGAAGACGGCGATCTGGTTCTTGCCCGCGGCCTTGGCCGCGTACAGGGCCAGGTCGGCGTCGCGCAGGGCGTCGCTGGCGGTGGCCGGGGAGCTCTCGGCCAGGACGCCGATGCTGGTGGTCACATACAGTTCGCGGCCGTCGATGGCGTAGGGGGCGCGCACCGCGGACAGCACGCGTTCGGCCGCGGCCGTGGCGGTGCCCAGGTCGGCGCCGGGCAACACGATGGCGAACTCGTCGCCGCCGAGCCGGGCCAGGATCTGCCCGTCGGCGGTCAGGCCGCGCAGCCGGCGGGCCACGACGGTCAGCAACTCGTCGCCGACGGGATGGCCGTAGGTGTCGTTGACGTCCTTGAACCCGTCCAGGTCCAGCAGCAGCAGGCGCGGGGGCGGGCCCGCCGGGGTGCGCGGCGTGGTCGGCGACGACGCCCCGCAGGCCTCTCCCAGCAGGGCGCGGTTGCCCAGGCCGGTCAGCGGGTCGTGGGAGGCGCGGTGTGCCAGGCTGCGCCGCAGGACGTCCTGCCGGTGCAGGGCGTCGCGCAGGTCGGCGGCCCGGGTTTCGGCGATCCCGGCCACCACGCTCAACCGCAGCACCAGCAGGACGGCCAGGATCAGGGTCAGCACCGTGACCGCCGGGTCGCCGTGCGAGGAGACGCCGTTCGTGCTCTGCAGCATCCGCCCAGGATGGAGACCGCCGGGCTGAGCAGCGCCACCGCCAGGAAGATCCGGACGCGGTTCCGGCCGGAGGCGGCGGCGGATCCGATCCGGCCGGCGCCCGCCAGGCTGGGGTGCAGCGCCGCGGCCCCGATCAGCACCGACCAGCCCAGCCAGCCGGCCGTGGTGAGAGGACCGGCCGGACGGTCGGCCACCTGGTTGAGCAGGTAGACGCCGTCGGCGGCGAACAGGACGAGGTAGGAGACGCTCAGCAGGCGCAGCCACGGTGCCCGGCGGCTGTCGAGGGTCATCCGGGTGATGACGCCGAAGGCGAACAGGTCGATGACGGGCGGGGCCAGCGCGAAGACGAACGCGGTGGTCAGCCGGCCGCTGCCGGCGATCGCCGGGGCGATCAGGAAGGTCCACAGCGGCATGGCCACCCCGACGCTGATGATGCCGCCGTCCAGCAGGGCCGCCCAGCGGGAGCCGTCGCCCTGCAGGCTCAGCGCGATCAACGCGGTCAGCGACAGGACGTAGGCGCCCAGGGTGCCGATCCGGTACATCTCCAGCAGCTCGGGGCTGCCCAGCCACACGCCTCCGACGCCCCAGCCCAGCGTGGTGGCCGCCCAGGCCACCACGACGGCGCCGCGCATCAGCCGCCAGGGCCGCGACCGCGCCAGACCGTGACGGCGGGTGCCTTCGAAGACCGCCAGCACCGAGGCCGCCTGCCCCAGCCCCCAGAACAGCGCCTCCACCCTCGGCGACCGGTCGGTGACGATCGAGGCGGCCACCGTCAGCACGCCTCCCAGCAGCAGGAAGCCCAGCCAGGCACGGGGATGGACGGCCGGGCGGGCCGCCGCCTCGGGTGGGGACGGGTTCATCGGGTTCCTCCTTGCCGCATGTCCCGGCCGCCGATCGGCCCCCTGGGGGACGGCCGGCGACCGGCGGGTGACGGCCGGCGCCGCAGCCGGGCGCGCGAGAGCACGAGATCGCCCGTTCCTTCCATGGAGTCCGGGTCTCCCTCATCGGCCGGCGAGCCGGGCAGTTGAGGAAACCCGGCGAACCAGCGAACCGGCCGGACCCCGCCCGCCCCTCCGCTACGCGTCCCGGCAGCGGGCGGCGGAGTAGAGGTGGCTGTCGGGGAACTCCGAGGCGGTCAGGACGCGGCCGACGACGATCACGGCCGTGCGGACGATGCCCGCGGCCTCCACCTGCTCCGCGATGTCGGCGAGGGTGCCGCGCAGGATCACCTCGTCGTCGCGGCCGGCCCGGGCCACCACGGCCGCCGGGCAGTCGGCGCCGTAGTTGGGGACCAGCTCGCCGACGACCTGCCCGATCCGCTGCACGGCCAGGTGCAGCACCATCGTGGCCCGGCTCCGGCCGAGCGTGTCCAGGTCCTCGCCCTCGGGCATGGGGGTGGCCCGCGCGGAGGTCCGGGTCAGCACGATCGTCTGGCCCACCCCGGGCACGGTCAGCTCCCGCTTCAGCGAGGCCGCCGCCGCCGCGAACGCCGGCACACCGGGGATCACCTCGTACGGCACCGCCGCGGCGTCGAGCCGCCGCATCTGCTCGGCCACCGCGCTGAACACCGACGGGTCCCCGGAGTGCAGCCGGGCCACGTCGCGCCCGGCCCCGTGGGCGGCGAGCATCTCCGCGACGATCTCGTCCAGGGTCATCCGCGCGGTGTCGACCAGCCTCGCGCCGGGCGGGCAGTCGGCCAGGAGCTCCGCCGGGACCAGCGACCCGGCGTACAGGCACACGGGCGAGGACGCGATCGCCCGCTGCCCCCGCACGGTGATCAGGTCCGCGGCACCCGGCCCCGCCCCGATGAACCGGACCGTCATCTCTCCTCCTCCGTCGGTTTGACCGCCGTCCAGACCGTCACGGGCATCAGGGGGCGCCAGCCGGTGAAGCCGCCGAGCGGGGCCGCCCGGCTGACCGCCAGCCGTACCAGGTCCCCGCCGAGCTCGCCGTACCAGGAGGCCACGACGGACTCGGACTCGACGGTCACCGCGTTGGCCACCAGCCGGCCGCCGGGCCGCAGCGCCACCCAGCAGGTCTCCAGCACGCCGGGGACGGTGAGCCCGCCGCCGACGAAGACGGCGTCGGGGGACGGGAGACCGGCGAGCGCGGCGGGGCGGCCCGGTCACCACGCTCAGCTCCGGGACGCCGAGCCGGGCCGCGTTCCCGGCGATCCCGGCGGCGCGGGCGGGATCACGCTCCACCGCGACGGCCCGGTTGGCCCGGTGCCCGCGCATCCACTCGATCGCGACGCTCCCGGCGCCCGCGCCGACGTCCCAGAGCAGCTCGCCGGGGACGGGCGCGAGGCGGGACAGGGTCACCGCGCGCACCTCCCTCTTGGTGAGCTGGCCGTCGTGCGCGAAGGCGTCGTCGGGCAGGCCGGGGACGCACGGCAGCGGCACGGTCCCGGGATCGGCCCGGCACTCGACCGCGACGACGTTCAGGTCGTGCGTCGCGGGCAGCGCCCAGCCGCCCGCCGTCCCGGAGACCACGCGCTCCTCGGGACCGCCGAGGCGTTCCAGGACGGTCATCGGGCTGCCGCCGTACCCGTCGGCGGCGAGCAGCGCGGCGACCCGCGCGGCGGAG
>NZ_CDRNDK010000252.1:0-9273 GCF_977012225.1 Planomonospora algeriensis
TCCCCCCGGGATCCCGCCGCGCGCCGTTCCTCGCAGGGGGCGGCGGAGGCCGGTGCCGGGGCCGCCGCGGTCCACCCCGTGCAGGCCGCCGTGAGCACCACGGCCAGGATCCCCCGAGCGTTCCGTGATGCGTTCGACACGCCCGCCCCCCTGCGGCTCCCGTTCGTGCTCCGTGCCCGGCGACGTGCTCCGTGGCCCGACGAATGCCGAACGTACCCACCGGAGATCTTCCGGGAAGCGGGCTTGACCGAATGCCGACCAATCCCTTACCCGGTCAGGAGGGCTCCGGGACCGCCACGCCGACGGTGAGGGAGTCGCGGTCGGCGTCGAGGTCCACGAGCACCTCGTCGCCGTCCTGGACCTCGCCGGAGAGCACCTTGCGGGCCAGCGGGTCGCCGATGGCCGACTGGACCAGCCGGCGCAGCGGGCGCGCGCCGTACATGGGGTCGTAGCCGGTCAGGGCCAGCCAGTCACGGGCGGCGGGGCAGACGGTGAGCGTGAGCCGCCGGTCGGCCAGCCGCCTGGCGAGGTGCGCCACCTGCAGGTCGACGATCCTGCTCAGCTCCTCGCTGCCGAGCGCGTCGAACAGGATCACGTCGTCGAGCCGGTTCAGGAACTCCGGCTTGAACCTGCTCCGGACCGTGTTCATCACGGCCTCGCGCTTGGCGCCGTTCTCCAGCTTCGGATCGACCAGGAACTGCGAGCCGAGGTTGGAGGTGAGGATCAGGATCGTGTTGCGGAAGTCGACCGTGCGGCCCTGCCCGTCGGTGAGCCGCCCGTCGTCGAGGACCTGGAGCAGGATGTCGAAGACCTCCGGGTGGGCCTTCTCGACCTCGTCCAGCAGCACCACGGTGTACGGCCTGCGCCGCACGGCCTCGGTGAGCTGGCCGCCCTCCTCGTAGCCCACGTAGCCGGGCGGGGCGCCGACGAGGCGGGCGACGCTGTGCTTCTCGGAGTACTCGCTCATGTCGATGCGGACCATGGCCCGCTCGTCGTCGAACAGGAAGTCCGCCAGCGCCTTGGCCAGCTCGGTCTTGCCGACGCCGGTGGGGCCGAGGAACAGGAAGCCGCCGGTCGGCCGGTCGGGGTCGGCGATGCCCGCGCGGCGCGCCGGACGGCGTCGGAGACGGCCCGGACGGCGTCGCGCTGGCCGATCAGCCGGGCGCCGATCTCCTCCTCCATGCGCAGCAGCTTGGCGGTCTCGCCCTCCAGCAGGCGGCCCGCGGGGATGCCGGTCCACGAGGCGATGACCTCGGCGATGTCGTCGGGGCCGACCTCCTCCTTGACCATGGCGTGCTCCGGCTGGGCGGCGGTGCTGGCCTCGGCGAGTTCGGCCTCCAGCCGGGGCACCTCGCCGTACATCAGCCGGGAGGCGGCCTCGAAGTCGCCGTCGCGCTGGGCGCGCTCGGCGGCGCCGCGGGCCTCGTCGAGCTGCTTCTTCAGGTCGCCGACCCGGTTGAGCCCGGCCTTCTCCCGCTCCCAGCGGGCCACCAGGCCGTTGAGCTCCTCCTTGCGGTCGGCGAGCTCGGCGCGCAGCCGCTCCAGCCGCTGCCGGCTGCTCTCGTCGGTCTCCTTGGCCAGCGCGAGCTCCTCCATCATCATCCGGTCGACGTTCCGCTGGAGCTGGTCGATCTCCACGGGACGGGAGTCGATCTCCATGCGTAGCCGGGACGCGGCCTCGTCGATGAGGTCGATCGCCTTGTCCGGCAGGAACCGGGAGGTGATGTAGCGGTCGGAGAGCGCGGCGGCGGCCACCAGCGCGCCGTCGGAGATCTGCACCTGGTGGTGGGCCTCGTAGCGGCCCTTGAGGCCGCGCAGGATCGCGATGGTGTCGGTGACCGAGGGCTCGCCCACGTAGACCTGCTGGAAGCGGCGCTCCAGCGCGGGGTCCTTCTCGATGCGCTCGCGGTACTCGTCGAGCGTGGTCGCGCCGATCATCCGCAGCTCGCCGCGGGCCAGCATGGGCTTGAGCATGTTGCCCGCGTCCATGGCACCCTCGCCGGCGCCCGCGCCGACCATGGTGTGCAGCTCGTCGATGAAGGTGACGACCTGCCCCTCGCTCTGCTTGATCTCGTTGAGCACGGCCTTGAGCCGCTCCTCGAACTCGCCGCGGAACTTGGCGCCCGCGACCATCGCGCTCAGGTCCAGCGCGATCAGGCGCTTGTCCCGGAGACTGGAGGGCACGTCGCCGGCGACGATCCGCTGGGCCAGGCCCTCCACGACGGCGGTCTTGCCCACGCCGGGCTCGCCGATGAGCACGGGGTTGTTCTTGGTGCGGCGGCTGAGCACCTGCACGACCCGGCGGATCTCCGTGTCCCGGCCGATCACCGGGTCCAGCTTGCCCGCCCGGGCCCGCTCGGTCAGGTCGACGCCGTACTTCTCCAGCGCCTGATAGGTGTCCTCGGGGGTCGCGCTGGTCACCTTGGCGTGCCCGCGCACCTTCTCGAAGGCCTCCAGCAGCGCGTCCGGGGAGGCCCCGTTCGACCTCAGCAGCTCGGCCATCGGGCCGCCGTCGGTGGCCAGGCCGACCAGCAGGTGCTCGGTCGAGACGTACTCGTCCTCCAGGCGGCGGGCCCGCTCGGCCGCGGTGTGCAGCACGGCGAGCAGCTGCCGGGAGCTGGACGGGGCGCCGACCGTCGAGCCCTGCGCCTTCGGCAGGGCCGCCAGCTGCGTCTCGGCCTCGGTGCGCAGCCTCTTCCAGTCGGCGCCGACGGCCTCCAGCAGGGGTACGGCGGTGCCGCCGGTCTGGGCGAGCAGCGAGGTGAACAGGTGGACCGGGGCGACCTCGGGGTTGCCCTCGGCGGCGGCGCGCCGGATGGCGGAGGAGACCGCCTCCTGGCTCTTCTGCGTGAGCTTGTAGTCCATGGCTATGCCTCACTTCGTTCGGCTGCGGAGGGCTGCGCGTTCTCTCGGCGGACAGCGGAGCCCCCGCGCGGGAAGTCCCCCGGGGCAGGTGGTGCGGCTGTCGTCAGGCGGGTGGCAGCTGGTACTGGATCAGGGCGCGGATCGTCGCCATCTCGGCGCGCAGGCGGTGGTTCTCGTCGCGCAGGCGCATGGCCTCGTTCTCGAGGGTGAGGATCCGCTTGATGCCCGCGAGGTTGATGCCCTCCTCCTGGGAGAGCCGCTGGACCTCGCGGAGCATCATGATGTCGCGGGTGGAGTAGAGCCGCCCCCGGCCCGCCGTACGGCCCGGACTGACCAGGCCGAGGCGGTCGTACTGCCGCAGGGTCTGCGGGTGCAGCCCGGACAGCTGGGCGGCGACCGAGATCACATAGACGGGAGTGTCATCCGACAGATCGAAGTAGTTGGCTTCCATGGGCTACTCGCTTCTGGCCTGTTGGATCAGCTCGGCGCGCGGGTCGCCTGCGGCGACGGCGTCGCGGAACTCCTCCAGGACGCCGCGCGCCTTGTCGTCCAGCTTCTGCGGCACCAGGACCTCGACCGTGGCGAGCAGGTCGCCCTTGGTGCCGTCCTTACGGGTCACACCCCGGCCGCGCACCCGGAAGGTGCGGCCGTTCGGGGTGCCCGGGGGGATGCGGAGGGTGACCGGCATGCCCTTGAGGATCGGCACCTTGATCTCGGCGCCGAGGGCCGCCTCGGTGAAGGTGACCGGCACGGTGATCGTCAGGTTCTCGCCGGAGCGCCCGAAGACCGCGTGCGGCTTGACGTGGATCTGGACGTACAGGTCACCGGCGGGGCCGCCGTTCTCGCCGGGGGCGCCCTTGCCCTTGAGCTTGATGCGCTGGCCGTCGCCGACCCCTGCCGGGATGCGCGCCTGGATGGTGCGGGTGCTCTTGCCCCGCCCGCTCCCCTCGCACACCGGGCACGGGTCGTCGACCAGCAGACCGCGGCCCTTGCAGTCGCGGCACGGCTCGGAGAAGGCGAAGTTGCCCAGGTTGCGGCTGGCCGCGCCGGTGCCCTCGCAGGTCGGGCAGACCCTCGGGGTGGTCCCGGCCTTGGCGCCGGTGCCGGCGCACGCCGTGCAGGAGGAGGAACTGGTGAGCCGGAGCGACACCGTGGTGCCCTCCACCGCCTCGGTGAAGGAGAGCGTGACCTCCGACTCGATGTCCTGGCCGCGGCGAGCCCTGGTGGTCGTCCCGCCCGGGCGGGTGGCGCCGCCCCGGTTGAACAGGCCGCCGAAGATGTCGCCGATGCGCTCTCCGGCGCCCGGCTGCTGGGCGGTGCCGCCGAACAGGTCGCCCAGGTCGAAGGGGAACCCGCCCCCGCGGGTGGCCCCTCCCGCCCCCGCGTAGCCGCCGAGACCCGATCCGAACAGCGCGCGCGCCTCGTCGTACTCCTTGCGGCGCTTGGCGTCGGACAGGACGTCGTAGGCCTCCGAGACCTCCTTGAACTTCGCTGTGCTCTCCGAGGTTCCGGAGTCCCCAGGGTTGGCGTCCGGGTGGTACTGCCTGGCCAGCTTCCGGTACGCCTTCTTGATCTCTTCGGCGGTGGCGGACTTGGGCACACCAAGGACGGCGTAGTAGTCCTTCTCCAGGTAGTCCTTGGTGCTCATCTGTCTTCCTTCTCCAGATACGGGTGGATCGGTTATTCGGTCGCGTCGGATTCGCCCGGCTCGGCGACCGCGACGCGCGCGGGGCGCAGCACGCGCTCGCCGATCCGGTAACCGGACTGCAGGATCTCCACGCAGGTCGGCTCGGTGACGTCGGGCGAGTAGCTGTGCATCAGCGCCTCGTGCACCATCGGGTCGAAGGGGTCGCCCTTGGCGCCGAAGGAGTCGAGCCCCAGCTTCGCCAGGGACGCCTCCAGCGACTCGGCCACCTTCGCGAAACCGCCGGTGAGCTCCCCGTGGTCGCGGGCCCGGCCGATGTCGTCGAGGACCGGGAGCAGCTCGGTCAGCGCGCCGGCCACCGCCTGCTCCTTGACCGCGATCCGGTCCCGCTCGACCCGCTTGCGGTAGTTGGAGTATTCCGCCTGGAGTCGCTGGAGGTCCGCCGTGCGCTCGGCGAGCTGGACGGCCAGCTCGGCCGAGGCCAGGTCGGGTCCGGAGCCGGCCTGCCCGGACGGGGCGGTCGGCTCGGCCTGCTCGGCCTTGCCGGACCGGTCCCCGTCGGTCTCGCGCGGCTGTCCGGTCTCCGGGTCGATCTTCCGGTTGTCGCGGATCACCGGCTCCTCCCCGGAACCGTTCTCACGCGTGTTCACGGTCGTGCTCCCCTCGGCTCGCCGCCGTCACTTGGCGTCGTTCTCGCGCTTCGGCTCGTCGTCCACGATCTCGGCCTCGACCACGTCGTCGTCGGCCTTCTGCTCGCCGGTCGCGCCCTCGGCGCCCGGGGCGCCGGCCGGGGCCTCGGAGCCCTGAGCCTGGGCGTAGATCGCCGAGCCCATCTTCTGGCTGACCGTGGCGAGCTTCTCCGCGGCGGTGCGGATGGCGGCCGTGTCGGTGCCCTCCAGCGTCTTCTTCAGGTCGGAGAGGGCCTCGTTGACCTCGGACTTGATGTCGTCCGGGACCTTGTCGGCGTTGTCGCTGAGGAACTTCTCCGTCTGGTAGACGAGGGAGTCGGCGTTGTTGCGGGTCTCGGCCTCCTCGCGGCGGCGCTTGTCCTCCTCGGCGTAGGACTCGGCCTCGCGCATCATGCGCTCGATGTCGTCCTTCGGCAGCGCGGAGCCGCCGGTGATCGTCATCGTCTGCTCCTTGCCGGTGCCCAGGTCCTTGGCGGAGACGTTGACGATGCCGTTGGCGTCGATGTCGAAGGTGACCTCGATCTGCGGGATGCCGCGCGGCGCCGGGGCGATGCCGGTCAGCTCGAAGGTGGCCAGCTTCTTGTTGTAGGCCGCGATCTCACGCTCGCCCTGGTAGACCTGGATCTGAACCGACGGCTGGTTGTCCTCGGCCGTGGTGAAGACCTCCGAGCGCTTGGTCGGGATCGTGGTGTTGCGCTCGATGATCTTGGTGAAGATGCCGCCCTTGGTCTCGATGCCCAGCGAGAGCGGGGTCACGTCGAGCAGCAGGACGTCCTTGACCTCGCCCTTGAGTACGCCCGCCTGCAGGGCGGCGCCGATGGCGACGACCTCGTCCGGGTTCACGCCCTTGTTGGGCTCCTGGCCGCCGGTCAGCTCCTTGACGAGCTCGGTGACGGCGGGCATGCGGGTCGAGCCGCCGACGAGCACGACGTGGGCGATGTCGGAGACCTTGATCCCGGCGTCCTTGATCACCTGGTGGAACGGGTTCTTGCAGCGCTCGAGCAGGTCGGCGGTGAGCCGCTGGAACTCGGCGCGGGTGAGCTTCTCGTCCAGGTGGAGCGGGCCCTCGGCGGAGGCCGTGATGTAAGGCAGGTTGATGTTGGTCTCGGACTGGCTGGACAGCTCGATCTTGGCCTTCTCCGCCGCCTCGCGCAGGCGCTGCAGGGCCATCTTGTCCTTGGACAGGTCGACGCCGTGGCCGTTCTTGAACCGGCTGACGAGCTCGTCGACGACGCGCTGGTCCCAGTCGTCGCCGCCGAGGTGGTTGTCGCCGCTGGTGGCCTTGACCTCGACGAAGCCGTGGCCGTCCTCCTGGCCGACGTCGAGCAGGGACACGTCGAAGGTGCCGCCGCCGAGGTCGAAGACCAGGATCGTGTGGTCCTTGTCCTTGTCGAGGCCGTAGGCGAGCGCCGCGGCCGTCGGCTCGTTGATGATGCGCAGGACGTTGAGGCCCGCGATGGTGCCGGCCTCCTTGGTGGCCTGCCGCTGGGCGTCGTTGAAGTACGCCGGGACGGTGATCACCGCGTCGGTGATCTTCTCGCCCAGGTAGGCCTCGGCGTCCTGCTTGAGCTTCTGCAGGACGAAGGCGCTGATCTGCTGCGGGGAGAACTTCTTGCCGTCGATCTCCTGGGACCAGTCGGTGCCCATCTCGCGCTTGACCGAGCGGATCGTCCGGTCCACGTTGGTGACGGCCTGCCGCTTGGCGACCTCACCCACCAGGACCTCGCCGTTCTTCGCGAACGCGACCACGGACGGCGTGGTCCGCGACCCCTGCGCGTTGGCGATGACGGTCGGCTCGCCGCCCTCGAGGATCGAGACGACGGAGTTGGTCGTCCCCAGGTCGATACCTACCGCACGTGCCATGAGTACGTCCTTGTAGTCAAAGTTGAGTCGGTCTGACTCATAGTCGGGCAACGCATCGCGTTTGTCAAACGACTTGAGTCTATGTGGCTCAACCTACAAGAGTGCGGTGGCATTCCCGGGTACCCGGGAAAAACCAGGTGATTCCTCTCTTCCTGACGGTCGGGGCCGGACTGGCGTTCCCGCCCTCCGCATCCCGTCGCCGATCCCTCTTGTATCTGACAGATATCTCTATTAGATATAATCGCATGGAAACGACACGCATCCGGGAGATCGACGCCATCCGCGCCTTCGCGCTCCTGGGCATCCTGCTCGGCACCATCGCCTACCTGTCCGATCCCGCCCACGTGGCGATCGGCACCCCGCCCCCGACCGAGGATCCGGTCGCCTTCGCGGTGAACGCCCTGGTCCTCGGCAAGTTCTATGTGATCTTCGCGTTCCTGTTCGGCTACTCCTTCACCCTGCAGATGCGCTCATGGGGCGAGGACCGAGTCCGGCGCCGGATGCTCCGCCGCTGCCTAGGCCTGTTCACGCTCGGGGTGCTGCACGGGTTCTTCCTGTGGTTCGGCGACATCCTCACGCTGTACGCCGTCCTCGGCGTGATCCTGCTGCCGATGCGCGGCATCAGGCCGCGGACCGCCGTCGTCATCGGCTCCTGCCTCGTCGGCCTCGTCGGCGTGTTCTGGGCGGGCTTGGGCTGGCTCTCCACCCTCGTCCCGGCCGGCCCGATGACCGCCGCCGACCCCGCCGCCGGAGCGCGCGCCCTCCGACTGGTGACCGAGGGCCCGCTCGGTTTCCTCACCTTCCAGGCCGAGACCTACTTGCCGTCCGCCCTGTTCGTGTGGGGGTTCCAGGGCCCGGTCGCATTGGCGATGTTCCTGTTCGGGCTGGCGGCGGGCAGGGTCGGGCTGCTGGAACGACCGGAACTCCGGCGGCGCCTGACGGCGCGCGCCCAGGGAATCGGCTTCCTGGTGGGCCTGCCCGGCATGCTCTTCTACGCCTGGACCTCCGGCCGCTCCGACGAGGTCGCCCTGTACGGCCTGGCCGTCAACACGGTGACCTCGCCCTTCCTGGCGGCGGCCTTCGCCGCCACCCTGCTGCGGGTACTGCGACGATTCCCCGCCGTCACCGGCGTCCTCGGCCCGGCAGGCCGGATGGCCGCCTCCAACTACATCGGCCAGTCCGTGCTGATCGCCCTGGTCTTCACCGGCTACGGCCTCGGCCTGGCCGGGCGGCTCTCGCCCCCGGCGGTGACGGGCGTGGCCGTCGTGATCTACGTGGTCCTGCTCGGGCTGAGCTCCTGGTGGATGCGGTCCCACCGGCACGGCCCGATCGAGTACGGCCTGCGGATCGTGACCCAGGGGGCCGGGAGACCGGCCGGCCGGTACTCCGCGGAGCCCCTGCGACACCGCTGAGCCGCGGCGGCGCGGCGGCGCGGGCGGCCGGGTCGCGGTCATGACGAGACCGGTGCCGCCGCCGGCCGCCGTCGTGCCGGACCGGCGAGGGGAGGCGGGAGAGGTGCGCGGAGCCCTCCCCGGCCGGACGTTCAGCGGGTGCGGGCGCCGTCGACGACCTTGCGCTTGCCCAGGGGCTTCCGGAGCTTGACCGTGGTCGACTTCTGGATGGCGATCTCGATGCAGGCGACGTTCTGCGCCTTGCTGCTCGGGCCCTCCCACAGGGTGACGGTCACCCGCTTGGAGGTCTCCTTCACGGTCACCCGGTCGAGCACGTTGCAGGGCTCCACCCCGGACCACCAGACGACCCGCAGCGTCCGGCTGTTCTTGTACGGCCGGGCCTTCAGCCAGGGGACCCGGCGGGGGTCGTCGGCGTCGCCCGTCGGCTTGACCGGTCTGGGGCCGCGAGTGGGCTCGACCTTGGGGGCGACGGTGGCCGCCACCGGCTGGGAGGGGACGGAGTCGGTCGCCGCGGAGCCGGCGGGGGAGGCTGGGGATCCGGAGCCGGTCACCGTCTCGGCGCCGCACCCCATGGACAGAAGCAGGGTTCCCGCCGCGAGCGGGATCGTGATCCTACGCATGTCCCTATGACGGCCCGGCGGGGCAGGCGGTTCAGCGCCCTTACCGGACCCTTGACAGCCTTCCGCGCCAGAATCAACATGAACGCTACTCATGTTCTCTTCGGAGTGGTACCGGTTCGCAGGCGACCGCTCCACCGCACGACGGTTCCGGCCACCCCCACCGGTCCCGCGGACCGGCC
>NZ_CDRNDK010000253.1:0-9222 GCF_977012225.1 Planomonospora algeriensis
AGCCTAGCGATCAGATCAGCCGACTCCCTGTCGCATTTGACTTGACACCTTCCGCTTCTCGCTGTGCCGCGGGTCAGGTCCACCAGTCCCGTTCGGGCAGCTTGAGCCATATGTCGGGCTGTTCGGTGATCGATCGGGTGTCGGCCGGCCGCAGGCCCGCGCCGGCGAAGCAGTAGGCCACGGCTCGGCCGTGGTAGAGGTAGGTGGCGAGGATCTCCTCGGCGGGCTCGTCGGCGGAGACGCTGCCGCCGCCGGGGTGGGTGTCCCACTCCTCGATGACGCCGTCGCGGGCGACGGCTCCCTGGTTGCCGCTCTTGGGGTTGGCGTACATCGCGTGGCAGACGGTGCCGGCCGACAGGCGCTCCATGACGCCGGGGTTGGACGCGCTGTACGCCCACGGCTGGAAGACGACGCATCCGCCGGGCACGTCCGTGACGCCGAGGACGGCCAGGCTGTCGTCCTCATCTTCCCAGGGGTCCTCCAGGAACGCTTCGACTTCGTCGTCATCGGCCGGTACGGCCTCCAGCCGCCGTGCCGCCTCGGCCGCGGTGATGCCGGCCACGCAGGCGACGCTGAAGCCGTCGTGCTCCAGGCGTCCCAACGCGGCGATCAGGTGCCTGGCCTCGGCTGCGGCGGCGGTCTCGGCGGCGGACAGGCCGGCCACGCCGTCGGGAAGAGGGAACAGGTCGGGCGTGGGGCCGGCCAGGCTGAGCCGTCCAGGGGACCAGCCGTTCATCATCGGCCGCCACGGGTCGGCTCCGGCGGCGACCAGGGCGCGGGCGTTGCCGGGCCGGTCGTTGAAGACGGCCTCCCAGAGGGCGGTACGGCCCTCGTGCTCCGCGTCGACGTCGTCGACGCGCCGGGCCAGTTCCGCGACCACCTCGGGTGAGCCACGCTCGGCCGCCACGTGCAGCGGCGGTCCGAGGAAGGACACCTCTGAATTCGGGTCGGCGCCCGCATCGAGCCGGGCGCGGATCACACTGAGATTCGTCCAGCTGTCCCAGCCGATGCCGGACCATCCGGTTTCGTCGTTGGCGACCATGGCACTCCTTGGGGATATACGGGATATATGAGTGCTGATCGTGGCGTACCGGGCTGACAGATTCGGGTTGGGACCGCAGTCGACAACGGAAAGGCGGCATCCTCCGGCTGTCTGATCGGGAGCTATGCGGTCGGCTCTTCAGAGGGGAGGCTTCGGCTGTCGTCGCTCACCGTGCGGCCCTCCTCTTCCGCGGCCGCGCTGCCAGGGTGCAAAGCGTAGTCTCGCGTCCATGAACGACAAGAGCCCGCTCATCACGCACGTCGGCTGGGGCCGGATGGTGGTGGAAGGCATCGGCGAAGGTAAGGACTTCAAGCTCTACCCGGGCGGGGGCCGCCCCTGGGACTGGAAGGAGACCGGCACCGGGCACTCGTCCGGCATCCAGCCCGCCGACGTGCGCGAGCTGCTCGACCGAGGCTCTCAGGTCGTCGTGCTGTCCCGCGGCATGCAGCTGATGCTGCAGGTCTGTCCCGAGACGCTCAGCGAGCTGGCGGACAAGGGCATCGAGGTGCACGTGGAAGAGACGATGTCCGCCGTCAGCCGCTACAACGAGCTGGCCGCGGCGTCGGTGGCCGTGGGCGGACTCTTCCACTCGACCTGCTGAGCACGGCTCTGGGCGGATGCGACGGTATCGGCATCGTCCGGAGCCTCCGACCGTGCCGTGCCTGCCGGGCACCGGAATCCCGGTCACGGCATGGTGCGCCCACGATGAACGGAGAACGACCGCCACTGCGGTCGCAATGGACACTGTCGTCTTTCTCTGTGTCGCCGACATTAAGCGAAAATGGCTGATATATACAGTCTGCGGAGCTTTAGAGCGGAGCGAGGAGCGAGCCTATGGCGGGCGGTGCAGAGCTTGGTGCTGAAGGGCTCGATCGAGTGATCGAGCAGGCGCGGCAGGCACTGGTGTCCGCCCAGGACCTCGGTGACGGTTCGGCCGATGGCACATCCGGCAGGCAGGGCATGGCGCTCCAGGGGGAGGGCGCGGCGGCCCAAGGGCGGGTGCGGGCCACGGTCGCGCCCGGCGGACGGCTCGCGTCCCTGACGGTCGACCCGCGCCTGATGCGGGCCGGTTCTGAGGAGATGTGCGCGGAGATCGTCAAGGCCGTGAACGCGGCCGTCGACGATCTGCGGGTGAAGGCGGTCGAGCAGGCCGGCGCGTCTCCTGACGTGGAGGAGTTGTCGTCGACGCTGCTCACCCTGCAGCAGGAATCGGTGCGCCAGATGGAGCAGTTCACTCAGGCGATCAGCGACGTCGTCCTGCGGTTCGAGAGGCGCGCATGAGCCCCCGATCCGATGACGTGATGGAGTTGCAGGCGGGGAGCCTGCAGTTCGCGGGCTCGGGCCTGCATTCGGCGATGAAGGACCTGAGCGACCACTGGACGGCGCTGGGCGACGCGCTGAATGCGCTCGAACCCATGGTGGGCGAGGACCTCATCAGCCAACTCATCGGCGCGTCGTACAAGGGGATCCGCGAGGCCGCAGATGAGACGCTCCGCTCGGTGATGAGCGGCCTGCAGGGCTACGGAACGGGCGTGCACCAGATGGCCGCCAACCGCTCGATCGCGGAACAGCGCGCCATCGTCGCCCTCGGGCCGGAGACCCCGGCATGAGCCTGCAGTTGCCGGGGTGGGCGGCCGCACTGCTGGAAGACCTCGGATACTGGTGGACGAACGCCGACGAGTCGAAGCTCGGCCAGGCGGGTGTCTTGGTCGTGGACGCCGAGCCGCTGCTCGACGCGGTACGGGATCTCGCGCGGGTGTCGGCCGCCAAAGTGTGGAATGACAACGCCGGTGACGGGGTCAACGCTTTCCAGACCGCCTGGGATGTCGACGACGCGCCGGATGCCGTGCTCTCCGACGCCACGACCGGCATGCTCACCGTGGGCGCGGGACTGTTCGTCTCGGGAGCGATCGTGCTGGCCCTCAAGACCCATGTCCTGGTCCAGCTCGTCTCGCTGGCCACCGCGATGATCCGGGCGATCGCCGCCGCGGGGCCGACCCTGGGCGCCTCTCTGCTGCAGATACCGGTGTTCAAGGAACTCACCGGACGGCTGATCGGCCTGCTGATCGCCATGGCCGCCGCCCCGCTCATGGACTGACATGGCGGCGAGAGGAGGAAGGGGGGCATCCCGCGCGGTCGGGGGGCTCTTCGGCAGACTCGGGGCGCGTTTCTTCCGCAGGTCGGGGAGCGCGCAGGCGGCGGCCACGCCCGGTCCCGCGGCGGTGGCGAACGACATCCCGATTCGTTACGACCTGACGGGACCGCAGGCCAGGAACTCACTGACCAATCTCATCACCGACAGTCCCACCCGCCTGGACGATTTCCGGCCCGGCTCTGGATTCTCCGGGGTGTACGACCACGGTTCGCGCCGGTTCCTCGCCTATCCGAGCGGCGACTCGACGCTGCGGTCCGGAGCGGTGCCCGAGAACGCGGTGCCGCGCTACGGTGGGCACTACGACGTCAACTCCATCTTCACGCGCATCACGGGGACGGCCCCGGACAGGAGCGTCGGTTTCACCGCGATCCTGCGTGAGGACGGGTCCATCGGCATGCACTGGGTTTCCAGATCGGTCAACGGGGCCAATCCCTCGTTCCAAGGCGTCGAGGTGCCCGAGCATCTGCGAGGGCCGATCATGGAGCTCATCCGGCAAACCACCAACCGACAAGTTTGGCCTACTCGGTGAACAGTAACGTGATCAATGGGTTGCCCCTTCCGGAGGCGCTTCTCGCGGCCATGAGTGAGGGCCGGTGGACGCCACCGGATTCCGCCGTCCTGGCGAAGGTGTTCGGCGAACAGCCTGAGGAACCCGCTTTTTACTCCCTTGAGCAGATGGAATTCGAGAACCGCCATTGGCTGGCACGTACGGGACCGCTGTTCCTGGGCACGCCCGAACCCGCGCAGCCGCCCGGCGACCTCGACCCCCGCAGCTCGCTCATCATCGGTGACCTGGGACCCGACATGCCGTTCGCACTCGACTACCGACCCGCCGCCGGCCCCGCGGTCGTGTACCGCAAGGCCGATGGCAAGTGGGTGATGGTCGCCCCCTCGGTGGACCGGCTCCTGTCGCGCCTGAGGGATTGAGGCCGAGGTCCGCCCGGTCGTTCCAGCCGACACCGAGCCGCCCGGATCCGTCGTCGACGACCATGGCACTCCTTCGCCGCGACACCTGACGGCACCGGTCGGCATCCGGCGATCAGGAGCGGCACGCCCGACCGGGGTTCGCATCGAAGGAGCCAGGGGTTCTCGAACCCCTCATCTCCGTCCAGGCCGGAGACCGCTTCCGGGAGCGCGGCCTGCTGCGTTGCCGGGCCGGCCGGGTGACCATGACGCGTGCTGGCAGGATGGGAGCCGTGATGGGAGAAAGCGCCCTTGAGTTCATCCGTCTCGGGGATGAGGAGAACCGCCTCGTCGTGAAGGTGCTCGGCCGGCATCAGCCCGGTGTGCTGTCCGGCCACGACTACCTCGATGCCGAACTCGTCGTGACGACCGGGTTCGCCGGCGGACGCCTGACGACCTGTCTCCTGCCCGACGACCTGGACGACTGGGCGAGCGCCCTGGACTCGTTGGCGGCCGGGCGGGAGGTGTGCTGGCTGGAGTCCGGCCGCACCCCCGAGGTCGTGATCCAGCCGAGCGGGCAGTCGGGTGGGGCGGTGGTGACGGTGAAGGATCATCCGGCGTCCGGAGCCTGGGTCCGCATGCCGGTACGGCTGACGGACGGGTGGATCCCCGAGCACCGTGATCGACTGGAGCAGGTCAAGGAGACTTGGCCACGTGAGGTCGAGGAGACTTCGCCGGGTGTGTATGTACGGCGCAACCGCTCAGCCGCTCCACCTTCTTGATCGTCTGACTGATGCGTCCCGGAGCGAGCCGCAGGCGTTCGGCGGTGCGTGCGAGGTGCAGTTCGTCGGCGAGCACCGGGAGCATCTGGATCTCGTGCCGTTCCAGCATCGCGGCCCCGTCGTTGAGCCCGGCTAAACGTCCCTTCGCTGATCGCACGTTGATGCGGGCCGTCGTCACATGGAATCGTCTACTCCCGGAAATGCAGTGGGAGGCATCGCGCGCCGATGAGGTGGATCGACGGCGGCGATGAACGACCGGAGCAGGACTGATCGGCGGCCCTGCTCGTACGCAGCCGTACGAGCAGGGGGCGCCGCGGCCCGACGGTCCCATGATGAACGGAGAGACGCATGTCGTTCCAGGCGTACTTGGACAACATCGAGGAGAAGACCGGCCTCACCCCGCGTGAGTTCATCGCGCTGGCGAAGGAACGCGGTCTCGACGACCCGTCCGTGAAAGCGGGCGCGATCATCGATTGGCTGAAGCAGGACTACGGCCTCGGGCGTGGACACGCGATGGCGCTGGTGCATGTGATCAAGAACGGGCCGAAGATCGACGCCAAGCACGTCGGCAGCTCCGGTTCCCACCGCGACGAGTCGGACACGCTCTGGCTGGACGGGAAGAAGAACCGGCCCTGACCCGGCCGCCGGGCGCCGTGACCGGCGACGGCGGCGGCGGCCGTACGGTGAAGACGCGGGAGCACGCGGCCTGCCGGGAGCGGACCGCCTGCTCAGTCGATGACCGCGGTGGCCTCGATCTCGACCAGGTGCTCGGGCACGTCCAGTGCCGCGACGCCCAGCAGCGTGGCCGGCGGCACCGGGGTGACGCCCAGCTTCGAGGTCGCCCGGGCGATCCCCTCCAGCAGCAGGGGCATCTTGTCGGGGGTCCAGCCGACGACGTGGACGGTCAGTTTCGCCACGTCGTCGAAGGAGCCGCCGGACCCGGCCAAGGCGGTGCCGATGTTGAGGTAGCACTGCTCGACCTGGGCGGCGAGGTCGCCTTCGCCGACCGTCGCTCCGTCGGCGTCCCAGGCGACCTGCCCGGCGATGAAGACCAGCTTCGAACCGGTCGCGATCGACACCTGCCGGTAGACGTCGACCTCCGGCAGTCCTTCGGGGTTCATCAGGGTGACGGCCATGTCGACTCCTCGTAGTGAGAGCCCGTGGGCTCGCTTGCACCGGACCAAGCCGCTCTTGGTCTCTTGTGGTTACTGGGGAACTGTAGGAGAGTGTGGGCTGACATGGAAGAACGCACTTTTCGGTGACTGAGGAACCTCATGGTGACCAAGCAGTTCAAAGACTCGACCGAGGACGCGGACCTGGCGCGCGCGGACTCCCTGGCGCGGGAGATCTTCTCGGACATCGCCAACAAGTGGGCGCTCCTGATCATCGAGGCCCTGGGTGGGGGCACCCTGCGCTTCGGCGAGCTGCGGGACGGGATCGAGGGCGTCAGCCACAAGATGCTGACCCAGAACCTGCGCATGCTGGAACGCAACGGCATGGTCGAGCGGAACGTGCACCCCACCGTGCCGCCGCGGGTCGAGTACACCCTCACCGAGGCCGGTCGAGCCCTGCAGAAGACGGTCGACGGAATGTGCGACTGGACCCGCCGGTATCTCGGTCACATCGAGGAATCGCGTCGCCGCTTCGAGATGTGACGAGCGGAGCGCGCACACGACCGCTCGGCCACCACGGCCGATGCCCGTCCCTCGGTCCGGGCCCTTTCCGCCGCGCCTTCCGCGGCGCGCGTCCGTATGCCAGCCTGTCGGCATGATCGAACTTCGGCGGGTGTGGTTGATCCGGCACGGGCAGAGCGAATCGAACGCCGGGCTGCCGACGAACGGACCGGGCACGGCCCCGCTCACGGCGCTCGGGCGGGAACAGGCGGCGCGGACGGCCGCGGCCTTCACCGCCCCGCCGGACCTCGTCGTCAGCTCGCCGTTCGTCCGCGCACGGCAGACCGCCGAGGCGACCGTCGCACGGTTCCCCGGGGTGCCGTACGAGGAGTGGCCGGTCGAGGAGTTCACCTACCTGGGCGCGCTGCACGGGCCGCGGACCACGAAGGACCAGCGCAGGCCCTTCGCCGACGCCTACTGGGAGCGCGCCGACCCCGCCTACGTCAACGGCGGCGACGGCGAGTCCTTCAGGATGCTCATCATCCGCGCCCGCGCCTTCCTGGACCGGCTGGCCGCCCGCCCGGAGGAGGGCCTGATCGCGGTGTTCACCCACGGCCTCTTCATGAAGGCCGTGATCTGGTCGCTGTTCACCGGGACCACCGACCCCGACGACGAGGCGATGCGCGGCTTCCGCCGGTTCAACGGGGCGTGCGACGTCCCCAACTGCGTCGTCACCGAGCTGTGGCGTCCGAGCGGGCCGTACGGGTTCCGTGTCGTCGGCGGCGGGACGGCGCATCTGGGCGAGCTGTCCGGCACCGATGCCGAGACCTCCCCCATGGTCCTGGACTAGCGGGCGGAGCCCTGCCCTCCGCCCTCGCCGCCTCTCCCGGCATGCGCAGAAGGCGACGGCCGGATGTCCGGCGACCGGCTCCCCTGGGCACTGCTACCGGGCGGGCGCTTGCCAGGCCGGAACCCGAATTGGATAGCAGTACTATCGTCCGTTGGTTAGTGTTGCTATCCAAAGGAGGGTGAGTTCCGTGACCGTGATCGTTCTTCTCGTGTCCGCCCTGGTCTTCCGTCTGTCGGGTGCGCTGTTCGGCCTGGCCCGCTTCGCCGCCTGGCGGGTGAGCGCCGGGCACGGCCTGGCCGCCATGCTTGTGATGACGGCCAGTGCCCATTTCGTCCCGTCGGACGTGACCTTCATGCCGAACCGCGCCGACATGGTGGCGATGGTCCCGCCGTTCGTCCCGTTCCCCTCCCTCGTGGTCTACCTGACCGGCGTCCTGGAGCTGGCCGGCGCGGTGGGACTCGTGCTCCCCGCCACCCGCCGGGCGGCCGGGATCTGCCTGGCCCTGCTCTTCGTGCTCATGCTCCCCGCCAACGTCCACGCCGCGCTGGCCGAGGTGACCCTGGCGGGGGAGGCGGCGACGCCGCTCTGGCGGCGCGTCCCCGAGTAGATCCTCTACATCGGAGTGGCGCTCTGGACGGCGGAGGCCGTGAGAGGACGCTCCGCAGGCCGTACGGCCTCCGCGGGCGATGCGTCGGTCTAGCTGAGGCTGACCCGGTGGCTCCCATCAGAGGCGTTCCTGGCGGGGCAGGACGACCTCGCGGACGATGAGCAGGACGGCCGCGGCCATCGGGATGCCCAGCAGGGCCCCGACGACGCCGAGCAGGGCGCCGCCGAGCAGGGCGCCGACGATCGTGGCCAGCGGCGGGACGTCGACCGAGCTCTTCATCACCCTCGGCGCGATCAGGTAGTTCTCGACCTGCTGGTAGAGGGTGAAGAAGACGACGCAGACGATGCCCACCGTGGGGGAGACGAAGAACCCGACGAGGGAGGCCACCCCCGCGCCGATGAAGGCGCCGACCAGGGGGATCAGGTCGGTCAGCGCCACGATCAGGGACAGGGCCAGCGCGTACGGCACCTGCATGATGCTCAGGAAGACGAAGGTCGTCACGCCGGCGATCAGGGAGACGATCAGGTTCCCCGCGACGTAGCCGCCGATGCGCTGGATGATCTCGTCGCCGAGCAGGCGGGTGCGGGTCCGGCGGGACCGGGGGACCATGCGGTAGCCCATCTCCTTGATCGAGGTGAGCGAGCCGAGGAAGTAGAGCGTGAGGACCAGCACGGTCAGGGAGTTGAAGACCGCGCCGAGCAGGACCGTGCCGAGGCCGAGCACCCCGCCGAACATCTGGGTGCCGAAGTCGCCGCTGGTGACGTACTGCTGGAGTTTCTCCAGCAGTTGGAAGCGCTGGTCCAGGTCGCGGATGAGCGGGTGGTTCTGCAGCTCCTGGACGTACGTCGGGACGTTCTCCACGAACTCGGCGGACTGCGTGGTCAGCGGGGGCACGACCGCCAGGCCGAAGACCGCGAAGACGGTGATGACGCCGAGGAAGACCGTCGTGATCGCGAGCCAGCGCGGCAGGGTGCGGCGCTGGAGCGCCTCGACGGCGGGGTTGAGGCCGACGGCGAGGAAGAGTGAGACCACGATGAGGACCAGCACCGACCCCGCGCTCGCGACGGCCTGCACCAGCCACCACGCGGTGAGCACGCCGAGGGCCGCGGTGAAGCCGAACACGAACGGGTTGTCCCGCATGGAACGGCCGGGCCGCCCGAAGGGGGCGTCGGCCGCCGACGCGCCGGTGGTGGGCGCCGACGCTCCGGTGGGTACCGCGGCGAGGTCGTCGAGGCCGGGAGGAGCGGCCGCCGGGGTCGGCTGGGAGGCG
>NZ_CDRNDK010000254.1:0-9190 GCF_977012225.1 Planomonospora algeriensis
GGGCGGCCCGCGCTCGGGGCGGCGGTCCTGGCCACCGCGGCCGGGCTGCTGCTGTGCGGGCTCGGCGTCGGCCGCATCCTCGCCGAGGAGGACGCCTTCTCCGCGTCGGCCGGATACGCGGTGCCGCCGGCGGAGGTGTCGTCGGCCGTGCCGCCGGGGGGCATGGCGCGCCGCCCGCTCGTGCCGGTGGCCTCCGGCGGGTCGCTGGCGTACACGTTCGCCCGCCCGGTGAAGAGGTCCGTGCCGCTGACCGTGCACATCCCCAGGATCGGCGTGACGGCCCGGGTGATGCGGCTCGGCCTCGGGGCCGGAGGCGCCATCGAGAACCCGCCCCTGCACCCCCCCGACCTCGCCGGCTGGTACTCCGGCGGCCCGGCTCCCGGCGAGCGCGGCCCCGCCGTCATCACCGGCCACCTCGACACCCGCACCGGGCCCGCCGTCTTCGCCCGCCTCGACAGGCTCAGGCGCGGCGACCAGATCCAGGTGCTGCGCCGGGACGGCTCGGTGGCCGTCTTCGCGGTCGACGGGAGCGAGCTGGCGGCCAAGGACGCCTTCCCCACGGCCCGCGTCTACGGCGACGTGGACTATCCCGCCCTCCGTCTCGTCACCTGCGGCGGCGCCTTCGACCACGAGACCCGCAGCTACACCGGCAACACGATCGTCTACGCCCACCTCGCGCGCGTCTACCGCCGCACCTGAGGCCGCCCGCGCGCCCCCGCCCCGTACGGCGGGGCGGAGCGGTCACGGCTCCGGCAGGTACGGCATGAGCCGGCCCTCGGAGGTGAACCGGGCCAGCCGGGTCGGCGGCTCCTCCGCGGCCAGGGAGGCGACGGCGGCCGGGGTCACCGCCGCCGGTCGCGCTGCTGCCCGCTCTTGGCGAAGGCGAAGTTCACCGCGATGATGCCGACCCAGATGATCGCGAGCACGGAGTCGACGTCGTCCAGGGCGATGGCCAGGCCCACCGTCGACGGCACGCCCAGGGCGAGGGAGACGATCGCGAGTGCGAGCCGCTGCCCGGCGGCCACGGAGGGGCGGACCGCGGGGGAATGGGCCGCGAGCCGCTGGTCCACCCGCCGGTCGATCTCGGCGTCCATCTTCTCCAGGAAGCCCTCGACCAGGGAGTCCTCGAATTCGGGGCCGAGCTCGCGCCGGGCCTCGACCGCCGCGCGCAGCTCGTCGCCGGGTGATGATCTATCCATGGTCGAGATATATCGTTTGTAGTCGGCAATGTCCATGGGGTTCATGAAAAAGACCGGACATATCTGGTGAACAGGAAGCCGTCCTCCTCCAGGACGTGGGCCAGGCGGAGGCGGGTGAGCACGTCCGGGCCGTCCAGGACCCGGGCGGCCGACCCGCCGACCAGCATCGGGCTGACCGTCAGGCAGAGCTCGTCCACCAGGTCCGCCGCGGCGAGCTGGCCGTTGATCCGCGCCCCGCCCTCGCACAGCACCCGGCCCAGCCCCCGCTCGGCGAGCTCCTGGACCGCCGCGGCCAGGTCCACCCGGTCGTCCCCGGCCACGATCACGTCGGCGCGCCCGGCCATCCGCGCGCGCCGGTCCGCCGGAGCGGCCCCGCAGGTGACGACGATCGTGCGCGCGCCCGGCTCCGCCTCGGTGAACAGCGGGGAGTCCAGGTCCAGCTCCAGGCTCCTGGTGACCACGGCGATCGCCGGGGCGGCGGGACGGCCCTCGCGCAGCGCCCGCCAGGACTCCCGAGGCCGGGCCGGGCCGTACCCCTCGCTGCGGACGGTCTCGGCCCCGGCCACGATCACGTCGGCCAGGCCGCGCAGCACCCCGAAGACCCGCCGGTCGCCCGTGCCGGACAACCCGCCGGACAGGCCCTTGAGCCAGATCCCGCCGTCGGCGCTGGCGACCATGTTGACCCGCACGCACCGCGGTCCGGGATAGGCGTAGGCGAGTGCGAGATCGGCGTCGGCGTCGGCGTCGGTCCCGGAGGGGGGAGCGGGGTGCAGGAGGCGCATCCCCCCACCCTGGCACAGCCACCGGTCGATAACGGATCCGCCGTCCCCGGTGACTTCACGGGCCCGCCGTCACATGATTTCTTTGAAGATCAGGGAGGGACGCGTGGGACTGGTCGCGATCGTGACATGGTCGATCACCGCGATGGTCGGGATCTACCTGCTGTACCTGTGGCTGTCCGGCGGCGGCCTGCGGCAGCAGGCGACGAAGGTCACCCGGTTCCCCGCGGCGCTGGTCTTCGCCCATCCGGTCCTGGCGCTCTCCGCGCTGGGCTGCTGGATCGCCTACGTGCTCACCCTCCAGCGGTTCCTCGCCTGGCTCTCCTTCGGCGTGCTCTCGGCCGCCGCGCTGCTGGGCTTCGTCATGTTCACCCGCTGGCTGGGCGGCGGCCGCCACGCGCGCGGCGCCGAGCAGCGCTTCCCGGTGTTCGCGGTGCTGCTGCACGGCCTGGCGGGGGTGACCACGTTCGTGCTGGTCCTGCTCACCGCCACGGTCGCGGCGGGCCGCTAGGGCCCGCCTTCCGAGGCCGGCCGCGCTCCGGGCCCGCGGACGGTCACCCCCGGGCGGTCCTGGCGCAGCGGAGGATCTGCATCGAGCGCGAGGTCACCGCGATCACGGACTCCGGCGGCCAGAACTCGTCGGGGAACGGCTCGTCCCTGAGGGTCTCGTCGGCGGTGTCCAGCACCGTCCGCCACGCGGAGCCGTAGCGCGCGTCGGGGAGGGTGAAGGTCATGTCCCCGTGGTGGGCGTTGATCAGCAGCAGGAACGAGTCGTCCACGATCCGCTCGCCGCGCGGGCCCGGCTCGGTGATGGCGTCGCCGTTGAGGAAGACCGCCAGCGACTTGGCGTAGCCGGTGTGCCAGTCGGCCGCGGACATCTCCGTCCCCGCCGGGGTGAGCCAGACGATATCGCGCACGCCGTCCGGGGCCGGGCGGCCGTGGAAGAACCGGCGGCGCTGCAGGACCGGGTGCCCGCGCCGGAGCTCCGACAGGACCTGGACGAAGCCGAGCAGGTCGGCCTCGGTCCTGGCCAGCGACCAGTCGATCCAGGAGACCTCGTTGTCCTGGCAGTAGGCGTTGTTGTTGCCGTTCTGGGTCCGGCCGAGCTCGTCGCCGGCGACCAGCATCGGCACGCCCTGGGAGATGAACAGGGTGGCCAGGAAGTTGCGCCGCTGCCGGCGGCGGAGCCGTACGATCGCCGGGTCCTCGACCGGCCCCTCGGCGCCGCAGTTCCAGGACCGGTTGTCGTCGGTGCCGTCGCGGTTGTTCTCCCCGTTGGCCTCGTTGTGCTTGCGGTCGTAGGAGACCAGGTCGTTCAGGGTGAACCCGTCGTGCGCGGTGACGAAGTTGATCGAGGCCACCGGGCGGCGGCCGGAGGTGGCGTACAGGTCCGCCGAGCCGGTCAGCCGGGAGGCGAACTCCGGCAGCGCCGAGCCGTTGCCCCGCCAGAAGTCGCGGACCGTGTCGCGGTACTTGCCGTTCCACTCGGTCCACAGCGGCGGGAAGTTGCCCACCTGGTAGCCGCCCGGCCCCACGTCCCACGGCTCGGCGATCAGCTTCACCTGCGAGATCACCGGGTCCTGCTGGATCAGGTCGAAGAACGCGCTCAGCCGGTCGACGTCGTGCAGCTCGCGGGCGAGCGCGGAGGCCAGGTCGAAGCGGAAGCCGTCCACGTGCATGTCCAGGACCCAGTAGCGCAGGGAGTCCATGATGAGCTGGAGCGCGTGCGGGGAGCGGACGTTGAGGGAGTTGCCGCAGCCGGTGTAGTCGAGGTAGTAGCGCCGGTCGCCGTCGTGCAGCCGGTAGTAGGCGGTGTTGTCGATCCCCCGGAAGGAGAGCGTGGGCCCCATGTGGTCGCCCTCGGCGGTGTGGTTGTAGACCACGTCGAGGATGACCTCGATGCCCGCCTCGTGCAGTGCCTTGACCATGGCCTTGAACTCCAGCACCTGCTCGCCGCGCCGGCCGCTGGAGGCGTAGCCGTTGTGCGGGGCGAGGTAGGAGATGGTGTTGTAGCCCCAGTAGTTCGTCAGCCCCCGGGCCACCATCGCGTGCTCCGGCACGAACTGGTGCACCGGCATCAGCTCCACCGCCGTCACGCCCAGGCTCAGCAGGTGGTCGAGGACCGCCGGGTGGGCCAGCCCGGCGTAGGTGCCGCGCTGCTCCTCGGGGACCGCGGGGTGGTGCATGGTGAGCCCGCGCACGTGCGCCTCGTAGATCACGGTCTGGTGGTACGGCGTGCGGGGCGGCCGGTCGGTGCCCCAGTCGAAGAACGGGTTGACCACCACGTTCTTCGGCATGAAGGGGGCGCTGTCGTAGTCGTTGCGCGCGGCCGGGTCGGTGAACCGGTAGGAGAACAGCGCCTCGTCCCAGGACAGCTCGCCCTCGATCGCCTTGGCGTAGGGGTCGAGGAGGAGCTTGGAGGGGTTGCACCGGTGCCCGTGGGAGGGCTCGTAGGGTCCGTGGACGCGGTAGCCGTACCGCTGCCCGGGCATCACGCCCGGCAGGTAGCCGTGCCAGACGAACCCGTCGACCTCGGGCAGGTCGACGCGCTCCTCCCGCCCGTCCTCACCGAACAGGCACAGCTCCACCCGCTCGGCCACCTCGGAGAACAGGGCGAAACCGGTGCCCACGCCATCCCACGTGGCACCGAGCGGGTACGGCTCTCCCGGCCAGACTTCGCGCATGTAACCACATTCTCCTCCACTCGGGCCTCCCGCGCGGAGTGCGCCCGCTTTTTCCGCCCCGGTCGCCGGTACGGCGGCGGCCGGGACGGGGCGGGGAACGCGGCCGCGCGCGCCGCACCGGGGCGCACGCGACCACGGCAGCGCGGGAGCGCGGCGGTCAGCTCAGCAGTTCGGCGTTGAGGCTGATCGTGGTGCCGGCCAGGGCCTTGCTCACCGGGCAGTTGGCCTTGGCCGTCTCGGCCGCGGTCTGGAACTGCTCGGCGCTGATGCCCGGGACGTGGGCGCGGACCGAGATGACGATCCCGGTGATGCCCTCACCCGGCTGGAAGGTCACGTCGGCCTTCGTCTCCACCGACTGCGGCGGCGTGCCCGCCTGGGCCAGGCCGTGCGACAGGGCCATCGAGAAGCAGGACGAGTGGGCGGCCGCGATCAGCTCCTCCGGGGAGGTCTTGCCGCCCGGCTGCTCGGCCCGCGAGGGCCAGGACACGTCGAACGTGCCCACGCCGGAGGAGTCCAGCGCGACCGTGCCGGAGCCCTCCATCAGGGAACCCTTCCACTGGGTCGTCGCGGTACGGGTCGTCGCCATGGCGATGTCCTTTCGATCGATCAATGTTCATGAGCGAACATACGCCGTTCAGGCCCCAGGGTGTGCGACCCGGTCGATGACGGCGTCAAGATCCAGCCCGGAGGGCAGCGTACCCAACGCCCGGCCGCCCTCACCGGACAGCCGGGAGGCGCAGAAGGCGTCGGCGACGGCCGCGGGCGCGTGCCGCACCAGCAGGGAGCCCTGCAGGACCAGCGCCATGTCCTCGGCGAGCCGGCGGGCGCGGGACTCGACGTCGGCCGGGTCGGACAGCGACTTGCGCAACCGGTCGGCGGCGTCGTCCAGCCGGCGGTCGGCCCCGGCGGCGAGCGCGACCTCGCCGAGGAACGCCTCCAGCGCCTCCGGCTCGCGGCCCAGGGCGCGCAGCACGTCCAGCGCCGCCACGTTCCCCGACCCCTCCCAGATGCCGTTCAGCGGCGACTCGCGGAACAGCCGCGGCATCTGCGACTCCTCCACGTAGCCGTTGCCGCCCAGGCACTCCATCGCCTCGGCCGCGTGGACCGGCGCCCGCTTGCACACCCAGTACTTGCCGACGGCCAGCGCGGTACGGCGCAGCGCGGCCTCGGCGGCGCTGTCGGCGGCGCTGTCGGGGGAGTCCCCGGCGACGGCCCGGTCGGTCGCCCCGGCCAGGCGCGTCATCAGCGCGGTCGCGGCCTCCGACTCCACGGCCAGGTCGGCCAGGACGTTGCGCATCAGCGGCTGCTCGATCAGGCGGCGGCCGAACGCGCCGCGGTGGGAGGCGTGGTGGACCGCCTGGCGCAGGCCGTACCGCATCCCGGCGGCCGAGCCGATCACGCAGTCCAGCCGGGTCATGTTGACCATCTCCAGGATGGTCCGCACGCCCCGGCCCTCCTCGCCGACCCGCCAGGCGACGGCCCCGTGGTACTCCACCTCCGAGCTGGCGTTGGACCGGTTGCCCAGCTTGTCCTTCAGCCGCATCAGGCGCATGGCGTTGCGGTCGCCGCCGGGCAGCACGCGGGGCAGCAGGAAGCAGGTCAGGCCGCCCGGCGCCTGGGCCAGGACGAGGAACACGTCGCACATCGGGGCGGAGTTGAACCACTTGTGGCCGGTGAGGGCGTAGGTCCCGTCGCCGAGCGGCTCGGCCCGGGTGGTGTTGGCGCGCACGTCGGAGCCGCCCTGCTTCTCGGTCATCGCCATCCCGGCCAGTACGCCGCGCTTGGCCGCCGCCGGCCGGAGCCCGAAGTCGTACTCCCGGGAGGCCAGCCGGGGCTCCCACTCGGCGGCCAGCTCCGGGGCCTGGCGCAGCGCCGGGACGGCCGCGTAGGTCATGGAGACCGGGCAGCCGTGCCCGGCCTCGACCTGGCTCCAGACGTAGAACCCGGCGGCGCGGGCCACGTGCGCGCCGGCCGGGGGTCGGCCCACGGGGCCGCGTGCAGGCCGCCGCCCACCGCCACGGTCATCAGCTCGTGCCAGGCGGGGTGGAACTCGACCTCGTCGATCCGGTGGCCGTAGCGGTCGTGGGTGCGCAGCACCGGCGGGTGCTCGTTGGCCAGCCGGCCCCACTCGGCGGCCTGCTCCGACCCGGCGAGCGCGCCGAGCCGGCGCAGCTCCTCCAGGGCCCAGCCGGCGCCCTCGCGGGCCAGGCCCTCGGTGAGGGCGGCGTCGGCGGACACGTCGTGACCGGTGAGCGGGGGGACCTGGTTGAAGACGTCGTGGGTCACGTGCGGCCTCCGCGTGGGATCACCCGGCCCCGTCCTCGCCGGTCGCCGGGGGTTTCGTCTGCCTCTTCGTTCCATGCGCATGGTCGCATGTCGAGATAGAGGTTATTCGTCCGGCTACTGACGGGTAACCCCACGCCCCGCCAGCCTCCCGGACACCGCCGCCCGCGACCCGCCGCCCGGCGGCCGTTCGCGGTCCCCCGCCGGTCGTGAACGGCCCTCAGAGGCTGGAGACGATGTCCCTGGCGTAGTCGTCGTCGCTCTCGGCCAGGACCCGCTCGATCCCCGTCCGCGCCCGGGGGTCGCCCCGCCGGGCCAGTCCCCGCGCGGCCTCGGCCACCGTGCTCAGGTCCTCGTCGTCGAGCCGCGCGGCCAGCGCGTCGCGGATCTGCGGGGTGTCCTCCTCCAGGCCGGCCAGGCCCATGGTCGCCCAGTCGCGCACGTCGGGGTCGGGGTCGGAGGTCATCGAGACGAGCAGCGCCAGGCCCTCGGCGTGGCCGGGCGGCAGAACCGCGGCCAGCGCCGCCGGATCGGCCTCGGTGCGGGTCCAGCCCTCGGCGGTGACGATCTCCAGGACCTCGGGCAGGGCGCGCGGGTCGGCGTGGTGGCCGAGCGCGCCGAGCACCGAGCGCAGCACCCGCTCGTCGCCCTCGGTGGCGGCCATCCGCCGCAGGACGGGCAGGCTCTCCTCCAGGAAGGGCTTGGCGTCCTCGGTGAAGCCGTACTGGGAGAGCACGTCGACGGCGAGCTCGCGCCGGCGCGGGTCCTCGCTGACGCACAGGCGCACGGCGTCGTCGAAGGTCCCGCGGTCGCCGCGCTTCTGCAGCGAGCCCGCCACGGTCCACCAGGTCTCGGCCTCCTCGTCGACGTCCCGGTACGGCAGCGCCCGCTCGACCAGCTCGTCGAAGGGCAGATGCTCGCCGGTCGCGTCCTCCAGGAGGGTGGCGACGCCCGCGTGGCCGCGCTGGCACTCCAGCTGGACCGCGGGCCTGCCCTCGCCGTCCACCGCCGTGACGGTCACCAGGTCGGTGCCGTCCTCGGCGCGGGAGCGTCCCACGACGAACTCCGCGTCCTCGGGGGCCTGGTCGGTGACCTGGTCCAGCAGGGCGCTCTCCAGCTGGGTGCCGAGCCAGTCGTAGGCGATGGACAGCGGCGTGTCGCCCTCGCCGTCCGGCCGGGCCGGGTCGGCCCCGGCCTCCAGCAGGACCCGTACGAGGCCGGTGCGGCCGGCCGCCGCCGCCCGGTAGAGCGCGGTGGACTCCGCGCCGTCCGCCGGATCGGCGGGCGTGCCCTTCCGGAGAAGGGTCTCGGCCAGCTCGGCGTCGTCGGCGGCCACGGCATCCAGAAGCTCTCGGTACATGACTCCGGATCATAGGCGGCCCGGGGCCGCCGCCGGTGGAGCGGGACCGCGCGGCGCGGGCTGTGCGGGGTGCGCGGGCACCTGCACCGTCCGGTGGACGGGTGCTCTCCTCCTAGGGGAGGAGACCGCCCCGAGGCACTCGCGATATGTTGTGAATTGTGAGTGATCCGGGTGGAATTCGAGCGTCGGACGACGAACGGGAAGCCGTCGTCGAGCAGCTGCGCGTCGCCTCGGTCGAGGGGCGTCTGACCCTCGGCGAGCTGACCGAGCGCACGGAGGCGGCCTACAGCGCCGTCACCCAGGCCGAGCTCGCCGTCATCACCTCCGACCTGCCGCCGGCCGGACAGGCCCCGGCCCCCGCCTACGCGCCCGCGCCCCCGGGGAAGGGCGGCCGGACGCGGCGCTGGTTCGTGGCGGTGATGGGCGACTCCAAGCGGCGCGGCAAGTGGCGCATCGACGGGGAACTCGGCGCGGTGGCGGTGATGGGCGACGTCGTGCTCGACCTGCGGGACGCCGAGGTCCGCACCGGCGTGGTGGACATCGCCGCGACGGCGGTCATGGGCGACGTGAAGATCATCGTCCCGGACGGGGTGGACGTCGAGCTCGAGGGCGTCGCGATCATGGGGGACAAGAAGGTCGAGGTGCTCGAGGCGCCCCCCGGCGCGAACGTGCCGCTGATCCGGGTCAAGGCGTTCGTCCTGATGGGCGACGTCAAGGTGATCGGCGACGCCCGGGCGGGGAGGACCAAGAAGGCCTGGGCCGCCTGGCGGGAGCAGTGGCGCGAGCTCCGCGGCGAACTGCTGGGCGAGCCGTACCGGCAGCTGCCGCCGCCCGCCCCGCACTGGGAGGGGCACCCGGGGCAGGCGCCGCACTGGGCAGGCGCAG
>NZ_CDRNDK010000255.1:0-9187 GCF_977012225.1 Planomonospora algeriensis
GCGCACGCGGAGACCCCCGCGGGTACGGCGGGCACGGCGGAGGTCGAGTGGCACGACGACCCCGAGGCCCGGCACGAGGCGGGCACCCCCAACGTGCTGGGCGCCGTCGCCCTGGCCGCCGCCTGCGACGCCCTCACCGCGACCGGCTGGACCGCGCTGATCCGCGAGGAGGAGCGGCTGCTCGCCCGCCTGCGCGCGGGGCTCGCCGGGATCGAGGGCGTGCACGAGCTCTCCCTGTGGGGCCCGGACCACCCCCGGGTCGGCATCGTCTCGTTCGTGGTGGACGGCCGTACCGCCCGCGAGGTCGCCGAGGCGCTCTCCAGCGAGTACGGCATCGGCGTGCGGGACGGGAAGTTCTGCGCCCACCCGTTCGTCCGGCACCTGCTGGGCGGCATCGAGAACGACGGCGGCTGCGCCGGCGACAGGGCCGCGACGGCCTCGGCGGTGCGCGCCTCGATCGGCATCGGCACCACCGCCGAACACGTCGACCGCCTCGTCGGGGCCTCCGGGAGCTTGTCTCCCGCGGCTGACGTGGCAGCATGGCCCCTATGACGGAACGGGTCGTGGGAATCGGGGCCGGAGCCGCCGCGGTGGGCGGCGGTGCCGGCGGCAAGGAGCTCGCGACCGAGGACATGGTCCTCAACATCGGCCCGCAGCACCCCTCCACCCACGGGGTGCTGCGCCTGCGGCTCACCCTGGACGGCGAGCGGATCAGCGCGGCCGAGCCGATCGTCGGCTACATGCACCGCGGCGCGGAGAAGCTGTTCGAGGTCCGGGACTACCGGCAGATCATCATGCTGGCCAACCGGCACGACTGGCTCTCGGCCTTCGCCAACGAGCTGGGCGTGGTCCTGGCCGTGGAGCGCATGCTGGGCATGGAGGTCCCGGTCAGGGCCGTGTGGATCAGGACCCTGATGGCCGAGCTCAACCGGGTCCTCAGCCACCTGATGTTCCTCGGCTCCTACCCGCTGGAGCTCGGCGCGATCACCCCGGTCTTCTACGCGTTCCGCGAGCGCGAGACGCTCCAGGCCGTGATGGAGGAGATCTCCGGCGGGCGCATGCACTACATGTTCAACCGGGTGGGCGGCCTGAAGGAGGAGATCCCGGAGGGCTGGCCGGGCCGCGCCTCCCAGGCGGTCGCGGACGTGCGGCGGCGGCTGCCCGACATCGAGGACCTGGTCGTGGGGAACGAGATCTTCACGGCCCGCACCCGCGGCGTCGGCGTGCTCTCCCGCGAGCAGATCACGCAGTACGGCGTGAGCGGCCCGATCGCCCGCGCCTCCGGGGTGGACGTCGACCTGCGGCGCGACGACCCCTACCTGGCCTACGGCGAGCTGCCGGTGAGGGTCGTCACCCGCTCGGCCGGCGACTGCCACGCCCGGTTCGAAGTGCTGCTGGAGCAGGTGAAGGTCTCCCTGGACCTGGCCGACGCCTGCCTGGAGCGGCTCCGCGAGCTGCCGCCCGGACCGGTCAACCAGCGCCTGCCCAAGGTGCTCAAGGTGCCCGAGGGCCACACCTACGCCTGGACGGAGAACCCTCTCGGCATCAACGGCTACTACCTGGTCTCCCACGGTGAGAAGACCCCGTGGCGGCTGAAGCTCCGCTCGGCCTCCTTCAACAACGTCCAGGTGCTGCGCGAGATGCTCCCCGGCCACCTGGTGGCCGACATGGTGGCGATCCTCGGCTCGATGTTCTTCGTGGTCGGGGACATCGACAAGTGACGGCCGGACATCCGCTGGACTCCCGGCTCATCCCCTGCGGTCGGGGGCGGCGTCGGGGTCCTTCGGCACCCGGCAGCAGTACTCCAGGTACAGCGCGGCGCAGACCAGCACCACGCAGCCGAGGAACGAGCCGCCCGCGATGAAGAAGTCGCGGCGCGGCGTGTCCTGGTCGAGCAGGCCGGCGGCGTAGAACGCGAACCCGGCGAAGACGCCCGCGAAGACGGCCCCGCCGTACGCGGAGGCCTTGGCGAGGGCGACGAGGCGGGCCACGGCCAGCGGCTCGACCGGCTTGGTGTCCGGCTTGCGCTGGATCCTGGCCTTGGTCATCCAGCCGGTGTGGGCCTCACCGAGCGCGAGCACCAGGACCGTCGGGATCGCCGTCCACGGCACGGCCGGGATGAACTGGTAGACCCGCTGGAGCAGCGCCCAGGTGATGATCGCGAAGACGACGGTCAGTCCGGCGAGCACGCCGGGACGGCTCGGCGTCATGCGGGCCCCCGCAGGGCCAGGTCGGCGCGGAGCCGTACCCCGGTCTTGTCGAGCCCGGCCAGCAGCTCGGCGACCGGCGTGCCGCCGAGCGTCGCCTCGGGGTCGGCCTGGAGCCACGGGACCAGCACGAACGCGCGCTCGTGCGCGCGGGGGTGGGGGAGGATCAGCTCGGGGTCGTCGGAGACGACCTCGCCGACGCTGATCAGGTCGACGTCCAGGGTCCGCGCCCCCCAGCGCTCGGTCCGCACCCGGCCGAAGGCGTGCTCCGTCTCCTGGGCGCGGGCGAGCAGCTCCCGGGGCGTGAGCGAGGTCTCGGCGACCGCGACGGCGTTGAGGTACGGGCCCTGCTCGGGGCCGCCGACCGGGTCGGTCTCGTAGAGCGGTGAGACGGCGACGAGGTCGAGGCCCGGCGTGGCGGCGAGCGCGTCGAGTCCGCCCTGCAGCGTGGCGAGCCGGTCGCCGAGGTTGCCGCCGAGCGCCAGCACGGCCCTCATGCCCGGCTCCGGGTGATCGTCACGACCACGTCGTCGAACGGGAGCGGGATCGGGGCGGCGGGCTTGTGCACGCTCACCTCCGCCGCGGTGACCCGTTCGCGAGCCAGGCACACGTCGGCCAGCCGCTGGGCGAGGGTCTCGATCAGGTCGACCGGTTCGCCCTCCACGACCTTCACCAGGTCCTCGGCGAGCTCGCCGTAGTGCACGGTCTTGGTGAGGTCGTCCGCCGCCGCGGCAGGCGAGGTGTCCAGGAACAGGGTGACGTCGAGGACGAACTCCTGGCCGAGCTCCCGCTCCGCCGGCAGCACCCCGTGCCGTCCCCGGGCGCGCAGGCCCCGCACGCTGATCCGGTCTCCGGCCACGGCCCCGTCTGCGGCTCCGGTCACGACACGCCCTCTTCCCCGTCCTCGTCGTCTTCGGTCTGCAGCACCGGTGAGCCGTGGTGCAGCCAGAGCCGCCACCCCTCCGGCGTCCTGACGAAGGTGTTGCTCGCCACCACCTTGCCCGCGGCGAAGCTGGAATCACCTTCGTCGCCCGCGGTGAGGATGTTCTCCTCGCAGGTGAGGACGGCGACGTCGCCGTGGACCATGACGTTCACGTCGGTCAGCACGAACTGGATGTAGGGGGTGTTGGCCATGATGAGCGCCCAGGAGCGCAGCACCTCGGCCCGACCGGTCACGATCGGCCAGCCCGGGTGCACGCAGCCCACCTGCTCGGCGCCGGTCTCCTCGGCCCAGATCTCGGTCATCCGGTCCAGGTCGGCGTTCTCGATCGCAGTGTAGAACGCCTGGTTGACCGCCTCGATGGCGGCGGTGTCGACGCTCATGCTCTCGCTCCCTCGACTGCTGCGACCACGCGGACGGCGTCCGCGTTCGGGCGTACGTCGTGCACCCGCACGCACCATGCTCCCGCCCGCGCGGCGAGGGCGGTGACGGCGAGCGTGGCGGCGTCGCTGTCCCCGAAGGGGCGCGGGGCGCCGTCCGGTCCGGCCAGCAGGCGGCCCAGGAAGCGCTTGCGCGAGGCCCCGATCAGCAGCGGACGGCCCAGTCCGGCGAGCCGCTCCGTCGCGGCGACCAGCGCCCAGTTGTGCTCCGGGTTCTTGGAGAAGCCCAGCCCCGGGTCCAGGACGATCTGCTCCTCGGCGACGCCCTCGGCCAGCACCGAGGCCACCCGCTTGACGAGCTCGTCGCAGACCTCGGTCACCACGTCGCCGTAGACGGCCCGGCTCTGCATCGTGTGGCTGTGGCCCCGCCAGTGCATGACCACGTAGGCCACGCCGGAGGCCGCCACGACCCTCGGCATCTCGGGGTCGGCCAGACCGCCGCTGACGTCGTTGACCAGCTTCGCCCCCGCGTCCACGGCGGCCCTGGCGACCTCCGCCCGCATGGTGTCGACGCTGACCGCGACGCCCTGGCGGGTCAGCTCCCGGATGACCGGCTCGACCCGCGCCAGCTCCTCCTCCAGCGAGACCCGCGCCGCCCCGGGACGGGTGGACTCGCCGCCCACGTCCACGATGTCGGCGCCCTGCTCGACGAGTTCCAGGCCGTGCCGGACGGCGGCCGACCGGTCGAACCAGCGGCCGCCGTCGGAGAAGGAGTCGGGGGTCACGTTGACCACGCCCATCACCAGGCAGCGGCCCTCGTCCGGCAGCCCCGGCAGTCCCGGCAGGACGCGGCGCCGCGCGTCGCGGCCGGCGGGCCGGTGACCGCCGCCTTCCCGCGGGTCCGGTGGCGCTGTCCCGTGCGGTGTGGTCATGCGGCCAAGCCTAGGTGCTCGCGCACGCCCGGCCGGGGCGTGGGTCCACCTCTCCGATAACGAATCAGCAGACCCACCCGATCAGCGGAGGATCAGGGCCATCGCCTCGGCCCGGGTCTTCTCACTGTCACGGAAGCTCCCCCGGACCGCCGAGGTGGTGGTCTTGGCGCCGGGCTTGCGCACGCCCCGCATGGTCATGCACAGGTGCTCGCACTCGATCACCACGATGACCCCGCGGGGCTCCAGCACGCGCATGAGCGCGTCGGCGATCTGCGAGGTCATCCGCTCCTGGACCTGGGGGCGCCGGGCGTAGACGTCGACCAGGCGGGCGAGCTTGGACAGGCCGGTGACCTGTCCCTTCTCGTTCGGGATGTAGCCCACGTGGGCGACGCCGTGGAACGGGACCAGGTGGTGCTCGCAGGTCGAGTAGACCTCGATGTCGCGCACCAGGATCATCTCGTCGTGGTCGACGTCGAAGACCTTGGTCAGCACGTCCTCCGGGGCCTGCCCCAGCCCGGCGAACTGCTCCGCGTAGGCGCGGGCCACCCGGGCCGGGGTCTCCAGCAGGCCGTCCCGGTCCGGGTCCTCGCCGATCGCGATCAGGATCTCGCGGACGGCCTTCTCGATCCGGGCGTGGTCGACCTGGAGCGGCTGGGGGGGTTCCACGCTCAGTTCCCGTCCCTGGCCGCGGTGTCCGGGTGGCCGGCGCCCGCGGGGAGCGCGCCGTTGCCGGACTGCTCCTTCGGGGTCAGGATCGGCGGGCGGTTGGAGGGCAGCCGCTTGCCGTACCCGGAGTAGGACGGGCGGTGCTCCTTGACCACGACCGGGGCGAAGATCTGCAGGACCATCTCGCGGGAGAGGGTCTCCTTCTCCATCAGCTCCAGCACCAGGTTGTCGAGCACGTCGCGGTACTCGACGAGGATCTCCCAGGCCTGGTCGTGCGCGGACTCGATGAGCCTGCGCACCTCCTCGTCGATCGTGGAGGCGATCTTCTCGGAGTAGTCGCGCTCGTGGCCCATCTCGCGGCCGAGGAAGACCTCGCCGTTGCCGGTGCCGAACTTGCGGGCGCCGAGCTGCTCGCTCATGCCGTACTCGGTAACCATGCGCCGGGCGATGGAGGTGGCCTTCTCGATGTCGTTGGAGGCGCCCGTGGTGGGCTCGTGGAAGACGAGCTCCTCCGCGGTGCGGCCGCCCAGCAGCATCGCGAGCTGGTCCATCATCTCCGAGCGGGTCGCGAGGAACTTGTCCTCCATCGGCAGCGTCATCGTGTAACCGAGGGCGCGGCCGCGGGACAGGATCGTGATCTTGTGGACCGGGTCGGAGTTGGGCAGCGCGTGCGCGACCAGGGCGTGGCCGCCCTCGTGGTACGCGATGATCTTCTTCTCCTGGTCCGACATGACCCGGGTCTTGCGCTCCGGGCCCGCCATCACGCGGTCGATGGACTCCTCCAGGAGCTCCATCGTGATCAGCTTCTGGTCCGCGCGGGCGGTGAGCAGCGCGGCCTCGTTGATCACGTTCGCCAGGTCGGCGCCGGTGAAGCCGGGCGTCCGGCGGGCGATGATGTCGAGGTCGACGCCCTCGGCGAACGGCTTGCCGCGGCCGTGCACCTTGAGGATGCCCTTGCGGCCCTCCAGGTCGGGCCGGTCCACGGTGACCTGGCGGTCGAAGCGGCCCGGCCGCAGCAGCGCCGGGTCGAGGATGTCGGGCCGGTTGGTCGCGGCGATGAGGATCACGCCGCCCTTGACGTCGAAGCCGTCCATCTCGACGAGGAGCTGGTTCAGCGTCTGCTCGCGCTCGTCGTGACCGCCGCCGAGACCCGCGCCGCGGTGGCGGCCCACCGCGTCGATCTCGTCGATGAAGATGATCGCCGGGGCGTTCGCCTTGGCCTGCTCGAACAGGTCGCGGACGCGCGAGGCGCCGACGCCGACGAACATCTCGACGAAGTCCGAGCCGGAGATCGAGTAGAACGGCACACCGGCCTCGCCGGCGACGGCCCTGGCGAGCAGGGTCTTGCCGGTTCCGGGCGGGCCGTACAGCAGGACGCCCTTGGGGATCTTCGCGCCGATCGCCTGGAACTTGGCCGGGGCCTGGAGGAACTCCTTGATCTCCTGGAGCTCCTCGATGGCCTCGTCGGCGCCCGCGACGTCGGCGAAGGTGGTCTTGGGGGTGTCCTTGGTGATGAGCTTGGCCTTCGACTTGCCGAAGTTCATCACCCGCGAGCCGCCACCCTGCATCTGGTTCATGATGAACAGGAAGATCAGCACGATGATGACGATCGGCAGGAAGCTCACCAGCAGGCCGAGCAGGAAGTTCTCCTGCGGCACGTCGGCGGTGTAACCCTCCTTGACGCTGCCGGCCTTCTTCTTCTCCTCCAGGAGGCTCATGATCTGAGCACCCTGACCGTCCACCCAGGGCGACTGGATGCGGTTCGTCTCCTTGCCCGCGACCTTCACCGGATTGACGAGCGTCAGCTCCGCTCGCTGCTCCTTGTCGACGACCCGGGCGCTCTTGACGTTCCCTGCCTGGATCTGCTCCATCAGCAGGGAGGTATCGGCCTTCGTGTAGTTGCCGTCACCGCCCCACATCGTGCTGACGAGCACGAGCAGCACGACGATGCCCAGGATCCACAGCAGTGGCCCACGTGTAAATCGCTTGAGATCCATCCGATGCGGAACCCCGGCGGGCCCGTCCCTTCCTGACCAAGGCCTGGCAACCCCGGGCGGAACCCGGGGTTCGCGGTATCCCTAACCGCTCCCCCTGACTACCCAGAGACGGCGTGAAACCACCTCTCGGTCGTCCGAAGGTACACCGGCGCGGCGCGCGGGGTAACCGCCCGCACGACACCGGCTCTGCCTTACCAACGTACGTCAGGCAGGTCCGTGTTCCCCGAAGCTCTGAATAATGTGGCTTTCCAGCCGATTCCGTGCTAGCGCGCTTCGCCCACGGCGTATTTTCAGCTTGCTCCGTAGACGTGCGGCGCAAGAGTCCCAATAAAGGGTAGATTGCGATATTTCTCCGCATAGTCCAGGCCGTAGCCGATCACGAACTCGTTCGGGATATCGAAACCGACATAGCGGACATCGATCGGCACCTTGATCGCATCCGGCTTGCGCAGCACCGTGCAGATCTCGACGGAGGCCGGGTTGCGCGACTTGAGGTTCTGCATCAGCCACGACAGGGTCAGGCCGGAGTCGATGATGTCCTCGACGACCAGCACGTGGCGGCCCGCGATGTCGGTGTCCAGGTCCTTCAGGACGCGGACCACGCCCGAGGACTTCGTGCCCGCGCCGTAGGACGACACGGCCATCCAGTCCATCTGCACCGGCACGTGCAGCGCCCTGGCCAGGTCGGCCATCGCCATGACCGCGCCCTTGAGCACGCCCACGATCAGCAGGTCCTTGCCCGCGTAGTCCTCGTCGATCCGGGCGGCGAGCTGCTTGATCTTGGCTTGGAGCTCGTCCTCGGGGATGAGGACCTTCGAGAGGTCCTTGCCCATGTCGGCTGCGTCCACCTGGGTCTTCCTTACGGGAGTGGCCTGCTGTCCGGGTCGCCGTCGTCCCCTCGTGGGGGATCTGCGGCGAATATCAGGGTGCCACACCGCCGGACCGCGCCGATCCCCCCGGGTACCCCCACCGACCGCTGCCCCCGCCAGGCCGTCACCAGACGCTCCACCTGGAGGATGTGCCCGGCCGAGAGCGCGCCGGGCGGGCCCCCGCGGTGATCGCGGCCCGCCGCAGCACTCGCCGCCGGACCGCCGGCGGCAGCCCCTCCAGCACCGGTACGGCCAGCGCCACCCCCTTCGGGATATCGCTAAGAGCGCAATCCCCCTCGGCCGGACCGCGACCCTCCTCCGCCGGGCCGTGATCACCCGCGGCTGGGGCGCGATCACCCTCCGCCGGGCCGCGACCCCCCTCCGCCGGGCCGTGATCACCGATGACCGCCCGCCCGTAGGCCTCCTCGGCCCACGCGTCCAGGGCGTCCGCGTCGTCCCGGCACAGGCCCGCGGTGCGGGCGAGCGCCTCCGCGACGCCGGGACCGAGCTCGTCCTCCAGCGCCGGGAGGAGCCGCCTCCGGACCCGCACCCGGGCGTAGCGGCCGTCGAGGTTGTGCGGGTCCTCCCACGGGACGAGCCCGAGCGCCGCGCAGGCCGCGACGGTCGTGCCGCGCCCGAGCTCCAGCAGCGGCCGCCGGTAGATCCCCGTCCGCGCCGGCATCCCCGCCAGCGAACGCGTCCCGCTCCCCCGCGCGAGCCGGAGCAGCACGGTCTCGGCCTGGTCGTCCCTGGTGTGCCCGAGCAGCACGGCCGCCGCTCCCAGTCTCCCGGCCGCCTCCGACAGCGCCGCGTACCGCGCCTCGCGCGCGGCGTTCTCCGGCCCGCCGGACGTCCCCACCGTGACCGCCAGGACCTCGACCGGGTCGAGGCCGAGCGGGAGCCCCGCCACCGTCGCCGCCTGCCGCGCCGAACCGCTCTGCAGCCCGTGGTCGACGGTCAGCAGCCCCGCCCGCAGCCCCGCCGGGGCGCGACGAACGCGAGCCCCGCGGCCAGCGCCAGCGAGTCGGCGCCGCCGCTGCACGCGGCCAGTACGAGGTCCCCGGGTTCCAGGTCGGCCAGCGAGAGCCGTACGGCGCGGCGGACGTCGGCGACGGCCGGATGCGGACCCATCAGTTACATCGCGACGCTGCGCGTCGCGGCTCGGGGGCCGGTAACCGCCGTCTTCCCTCGTCGCT
>NZ_CDRNDK010000256.1:0-9183 GCF_977012225.1 Planomonospora algeriensis
GCGGCGGGCGCGCGCGCGCAGTCCAGCTCGGCGACCACCGGCAGGTGGTCGGTGGCGGCGGCCAGGTCGGCGGGGTCGGCCTCGGTCCCGCCGCAGGAGAGCACGGAGACGCCCGCCACCGCGAAGATCGCGTCGATCCGCTTGCCCGGGTTCCGGGCGGGGAAGGTGAGCCCGTCACCGCGCGGCGAGACCGCGTAGCAGTCGGCCAGCCGCCCGGTGAGGCACCGCCAGGCGGGCTGGTGCGCCTGCTCGTTGATGTCCCCCGCGAGCACGGGCAGCGCGCCGAACCGGCCGGCGACCTCCTCGACCAGGTCCAGCGCCTCACTGGCGTGGTACAGCCGGGCCGCCTGGTCGAGGTCCAGGTGGACGCAGCCGACGGCCACCCGGGCGCCCTCCGCCTCCACCACGGCGATCGCGATCGCCCGCCGCTCCAGGCCGGGGAAGTGCTTCAGCAGACGGCCCTCGCCGTGCAGCAGCCGGACGCCCGGCCCGGTCAGCACGGCCAGGCCGCCCGCCCGCAGTCCCGCCGCGACCCTCAGTCCGCCGAAGGCGGCCAGCCGCCGCCGCCTGCAGCGCCAGCACAGGAAGCGGGGCGCCTCCTGCACGCAGAGCACGTCGGCGCGGAGGGCGGCGATAACCCGCCCCAGCGCCGCGACGTCGTCGCGCATGGAACGCACGTTGTAGCTGGCGACCCTGAGCACCACGGTGACCTCGCAGGTGACCTCGTAGGCGGCCTCGCACCGGTGATCGCCAGCGTAACCGCGGCAGGAGCCGCGTGCCAGCGTCTCCGGCCGCCCGCGGCGCCCTCCTGGTCGGTGCGCCCTCCTGGCCGGCGCCCCTTCCAGGCCGGTGCGCCTTCCGGCGGGACCGCGCCGGCGGGCGGGGTCAGCGCCGGCGGGCGAGGTCGGCCGCGCCGACGAGGCCGGCGGAGGCGCCCAGCTCGGCCAGGCGGATGTCGGCCAGCGGGCGGTGCCCCCGGCCGGTCAGGTTGCGGCCGAAGGAGTCCCGGACCTGGTCGATCCAGAGGTCGGCGGCGCGCGACACGCCGCCGCCGAGGATGAAGCAGCCCGGGTCCAGCACCGCCGCGAGATCGCTCAGTCCCTGGCCGAGCCACTCGGCCATCGCCGAGAACGCGGCCAGCGCCGCGGGATCACCCTCGCGGGCGGCGTCGGTGACCTCCGGGCCCTCGATGTCGGCGGGCGTGCCCCCGGCGATCTCCAGCAGCCGGGCCGCGCGCGCCGGGTCGGCCTCCGCGATCAGCCTGGCCTCGGCGACCAGGGCGTTGCCGCTGGCGTACTGCTCCCAGCAGCCGAGGTTGCCGCAGCCGCACAGGCGTCCCTCGGGGACCACCTGCATGTGCCCGAACTCGGCGCCCATGCCCCAGCGGCCCCGGTAGAGGGCGCCGTCCAGCACCATGCCGCCGCCGATGCCGGTGCCGACGGTCACGCACACGACGTGGCTCTCGCCGCGGCCCGCGCCGAACCTCGTCTCGGCCCACGCCATCGCGTTGGCGTCGTTCTCCACCACGACGGGCAGGCCGATCAGGTCGGAGACCTTCTTCTGCAGCGGCTCCTCACGCCAGGCGAGGTTGGGCGCGAACCGCACCAGCGAGCGGGTCTCGTCGATGAACCCGGCGGCGCCGAGGCCGACGGCCTCGACCTCCCGGCCCTCCGACAGCTCCGCCACCGCGTCGGCGATCGTGTCCGCGACGCGTTCGGGGCTGTCGGCCGGAGTGGGGCGCAGGCACTGCGCGACGATCCGCCCGCCGTCGTCCACGACGCCCGCCGCGACCTTGGTGCCGCCGATGTCAACGCCGATGGTCAGCGCCATCTCTCACCCTTTCCCTCTGGGCTCACCCCAGGTCGATGTGCTCCACGGGGGTGTCCTCCCGCGACGCCTCACGCTCCCGAGCCCGCTGCGAGGCCGAGGGCCCGTTCAGCGCGTCGACGGCCGACTTGAACGCGGCGAAGAGCTCGGACCCGGCCTGTATCAGGTGGTCGGTCACCTGGCCTCCGGACTCGCGCTGCGCCGCCATGGCACGGCAGACGGGGCAGGCACGGCAGATGTACTCCTCGTCGTGGTCGGAGACCGCCTCCTCCCACACGTCCCGGCTGCTGCTGCGGCCGCCGCCGGAGAACGCGCCGCCGAACCCGGTCATCGTGCCCTTGACCAGGTTCTTGCGCAGTTCCCGCGCGGCCTTGCGCTGGAGCGTGTCGAAGAGCTTGAACGCCTCCTCGGCCGCGCTCCCGAGCGGGTCGCCCCCGCCGCCCCGGGGGGTCCCTCCGGGGCTCCCGGTCCCGCGGTCCGCGCCTCCGCCGTTCCGGCCGTTCCGATCGCCCATGTCGTCCGGGTTGTTCGTGTTCGCAGTGTTCTCAGTCATCTGGCCCTCCCGATTGGAACCGTACCCGCAGACGGCCGTCCGAGAGCGCGGCGTCCCGCACGCTCCTGCGGGCCAGTGCCGCGGGCAGGGCCAGGACCCTGCGGTAGGGGCCCACGGTGACGATCAGCTCGTCGCCCTTCCTGGCCAGGTCCACCTCGCCCTTCTCGGCGAGCGGCAGGGCCAGCAGGAGCTCTCCCTCGGCGGTGATCCGCAGCGGCGGCTCCCCGGCGGGCGGGGCGAAGGGGTCGGCCTGGCCGTACATGGCCTCGGCGACGCGGGCCAGCGCGTCCGGGCCGACGGGCTCGGCGTCCAGGTAGGGCACGGTGTGCACGGGCAGCGGCGCGAAGGACTCCGCCACCTCGGCCAGGTGCCGGCTCTGGGCGGCCACCCACCGCTCCCGCCACGGATCGGCCCCCTCGGCGGGGAAGACCCGGTTGGCGATCGCGGCGTCGACGCGGTAGCCGTACAGGCTGAGGGAGGTGAGCGTGCGGCGGGCCTCGGCGAGCACCACGGCCTCGGGGGTGAGCACCAGCCGGACGCTGGCGTCCGGCCCGGTCAGCAGCTCGCGGACCTCCATCAGCGCCCGGTGCAGGCGCTCGCCCGCGCCGACCACGTGGTCGTCCGGGACGCTGACCATCGCCACCCGGCGCACCAGCGGGGAGAGCGTGCGCAGCAGCCGCCGGCCGACCGGGAGCAGCCGGTTGACGTGCCAGTCGAGGGCCTCGGGCAGGGCGAGCAGCCGGAGCGTCTCGGCGGTGGGCGCGCAGTCGACGACGATCACGTCCCATCGTCCGGTCCCGGCCTGCTCGCGCAGCTCCAGCAGGGCGATGACCTCCTCCGCGCCGGGCAGCACCGTGATCTCCTCGGCGGTGACCTCGTCGAGGCCCAGCTCGGCGAAGACCCCGCGGGCGTAGTCGCGCAGCTCGCCCCACTGGCGCTCCAGCGACCGCTGGGTGTCGACCTGGTGCAGGTAGAGGCAGGGCTCGACCTCGACGGGCTCGGCGGCGGCGGTCACCGCGAGCGCGTCGGCCAGCGAGTGCGCGGTGTCGGTGGAGACCACCAGCGTCTTGAGGCCGGATCTGGCCGCCAGGACGGCGGTGGCCGCCGCCGCGGTCGTCTTGCCGACCCCGCCCTTGCCCGTGAAGAGCAGGACCCGCGTCATGCGCTCTCGACGCGCTTCTTCAGCCCCTTCAGGGCGGTGTCGATGATGACCTTCTCCGCCTTCCGCTTGATCATGCCGATCATCGGGACCTTGAGGTCCACTGCGAGCTCGTAGGTCACCTCGGTGCCGCCGGCCGCCTCGGCCAGGCGGTAGCTGCCGGTGAGGCCGGAGACCATCTTCCCGCCCTCGGCGACGGTCCAGTCGACGGACTCGTCGCCGTGCCAGGTGTAGGCGAGGGAGTACTCGTCGCTGATCACGCCCGCGTCCAGGACGAATCTGACCCGCTCCGGGCGGCCGTCCGGCCCGGTGGACAGGACCTGCGCGGACTTCACCTGCCCCGCCCACTCGGGGTAGGCGCCGAAGTCGGCGATCACCGTCATGATGGTCGACCGGTCCGCGCCGATCGTGATGCTCGAGGTCGTGCGATCAGCCATGGGGTTACCGTACTACCGCTCCCACCGGGATGGCCTCCGCCCGGCGATCTCACCTCCGCGGCCTCACCACTCCAGCGCGAAGGGCGTCCCGCTGCCCCGGAAGTGGCCCACGTTGACGCACTCGGTCCTGCCGATCCGCGTCCGGCTCGCCAGGGGCTGGTGCACGTGGCCGAAGAGGGCGTAGCGCGGCCGGGTCCGCCGGATCGCCTCCAGGGTCGCCTCGCTGCCCCGCTCGAAGCGGCGGGCGACGACGTCGTAGAGGAGCTCGGGGACCGCCGGGGGGATGTGGCAGCAGAGCACGTCCACCTCGCCGACGGCCTCGACCTTGCGGGCGAACTCCTCGTCGTCGATCTCGTTCGGCGTCCGGTACGGCGTGCGCAGCCCGCCCCCGACGAAGCCGAACCGCAGGCCGCCGATCTCGGCGGTCTCCCCGTCCAGCACGCGGTGACCCGGGCGGGCGTACTCCGGCCAGTAGCGCGGCAGGTCCACATTGCCGGGGGTGAGGTAGGCCGGGACGGGCATCGCGGCGAAGAGCTCGCCGTACTGGCGGCGGACGGAGCGCTCGATGTGGTCGCGCGGGTCGCCGTCCAGCGACGCCCAGAGCCCGGCGGACATGGCGCGGGCCTCGTCGAACCGCTTGGCGGTGCGCAGGGCGATGAACTCGGCGGCCCGCTCCGCGCCGAAGAGCTCGGCGAAGATGCCCTGGGAGTGGTCGTCGTAGTCGACGAAGAGGATCAGGTCCCCCAGGCAGACCAGCGCGTCGGCGCCGTCCCCGGCGCGGGCCAGGGCGTCGGCCCTTCCGTGCACATCGCTGACGACATGAACCCGCATGCCGGACATCCTAGCCATCCGGCGACCGGCTCCCCGGGGCCGTGGTTCCAGCAAGCGCCATGATTCCGACATAAGTAACAAATAGGACGCGACGCTTCGCCTGCCGGTCGTGTCAGCGGGTCCCGCATGGCGCGGCTGATAGCGTGAAATCGCCCTTCGTAACGCCTGGGTGACAAAACTACCCACGCGTAACTTATCGCGATAACTTCCTGTTAACCCATCTCGATCCGTGCGTATTCAGGAGTGACCCGTGCGCGAGTACAGCGTTCCCGTGCTAGTGGATGTCCCCGCCTCCGCCAACCTGACCGACACGGTGTTCCAGCGCGCCGAGCGGGAGCCGGGCGCCGTCGCCCTGCGCCGGAAGGTCGGCGAGGACTGGATCGCCGTCACCGCCGGGGAGTTCCGCGACCAGGTCGCCGCGGTGGCCAAGGGCCTGATCGCCATGGGCGTCGAGCCGGGCGACCGGGTGGCCCTGATGTCGCGCACCCGCTACGAGTGGACCGTGATCGACTACGCGATCTGGTCCGCCGGCGCGGTCGGCGTGCCGATCTACGAGACGTCCTCCGCCGAGCAGGTGAAGTGGATCGTCTCCGACAGCGGCACCAAGGCCGTCTTCGTGGAGCTGGAGTCCCACGAGGAGACCGTCCGCGAGGTCCTGCCCGAACTCGACGGGCTGGAGCACATCTGGCGCATCGAGGGCGGCGGGGCCGTCGCCGAGCTGACCGCGGCCGGCGCCGGGGTCTCCGACGAGACCCTGGAGGAGCGCAGGAGCGGGCGCGGCATCGCCGACCTGGCCACGATCGTCTACACCTCCGGCACCACCGGCCTGCCCAAGGGCTGCCGTCTGACCCACGACAACCTGCTGTTCACCGCGCGGAACGTGGCCCAGGGCCCGCTGGAGCGGCTGTTCACCGTGGAGAACCGCTCTGTGCTGCTCTTCCTGCCGCTCGCGCACGTGTTCGCCCGCGTCATCCAGCTCGTGCTCATCGAGACCGGCACGATCATGGGGCACACCCCGAACATGAAGAACGTCGCCCCCGACCTGCAGGCGTTCAAGCCCACGTTCCTGCTCGGCGTGCCGCGCGTGTTCGAGAAGGTCTACAACGGCGCCGAGCAGAAGGCCACGGCCGAGGGCAAGGCCAAGATCTTCCACGCCGCGGCGGGCACGGCCATCGCGTGGAGCCGGGCGGAGTCCTCCGGCGGCGCCGGGCTCGGCCTCAGGCTCAAGCACGCCCTGTTCGACAAGCTGGTCTACGGCAAGCTGCGCGCGGCCACCGGCGGCAACCTGCGCACCGCCGTGACCGGCGGCTCCGCGCTGGGCGAGCGGCTCGGCCACTTCTTCCGGGGCGTGGGCATCGAGGTCCTGGAGGGCTGGGGCCTGACCGAGACCTCCGCGCCCTCCACGGTCAACATGCCCGGCGCCAACAAGATCGGCACCGTCGGCAAGCCGTTCCCCGGCGTCACCGTCGGCATCGGCGAGGACGGGGAGATCCTCGTCAAGGGCCGTCACATCTTCAAGGGCTACTGGAACAACGACGAGGCCACCGCCGAGGCGATCGACGCCGACGGCTGGTTCCACACCGGCGACATCGGCGAGCTCGACGCCGAGGGCTACGTGCGCATCACCGGCCGCAAGAAGGAGATCCTCGTCACCGCCGCGGGCAAGAACGTCGCCCCGGCCCCGCTGGAGGACCGCATCCGCGCCCACCCGCTGGTCAGCCAGGCGCTGGTGGTCGGCGACGACAAGCCGTTCGTCGCCGCGCTCGTCACCCTCGACCCCGAGGCGCTGGAGCCGTGGAAGGCCGCCAACGGCAAGCAGGGGGCCACCCTGGCCGAGCTCAGCACCGATCCCGTGGTCATCGCCGAGGTGCAGAAGGCCGTCGACGACGCCAACCGGTCGGTCTCCAAGGCCGAGCAGATCAAGAAGTTCAGCATCCTCGACATCGAGCTCAGCGAGGAGACCGGGCACGTCACGCCGAAGCAGTCGATCAAGCGCAACATCGTGATGCGCGACTTCGCCAAGCAGGTCGACGAGCTGTACGGCTGAGCCCGCGGAGCCGCGGAGCCGCGGACCCGCTCCGGACCGCGCGTCAAGCGGTCCGGTCCGGGTCCAGGATCCGGGTGAACCGGGACGCCACCAGGTCCCAGCTCCACTCGCGGCCGGCCCACTCGCGCCCGCGCTCCCCCATCGCCCGGCCGGCCGGATCGCCGAGCAGCTCCACCAGCGCGGCCGCCACCGCCCCGGCCGAGCCGCCGTCCACGACGAGGCCGGTCTCCCCGTGCAGCACCGCGTCGGGCGCCCCGCCCGAGGAGCCCGCCAGCACCGGCAGCCCGCTGGCCGACGCCTCCAGGTAGACGATGCCGAGCCCCTCGACGTCGATGCCGCCCAGCCGGGTACGGCACGGCATCGCGAACACGTCCCCCAGGGCGAAGTACCCGGGCAGGTCCTCGGCGGCCACGGACCCGGTCAGCCGGACCGAGCCGCGCAGGCCCAGGCGTCCGGCCAGCCGCTCCAGGCTCCTCCGGTACGGCCCGCCGCCGACCAGCAGCAGCCGGGCGTCCGGCACGGCCCGCAGCACCAGGGGCCAGGCGCGCAGCAGCGTGTCCTGACCCTTGCGCGGCACCAGCCGGGAGACGCAGACCACCACCGGCCCGGCGGCGCACCAGGACCGGAGCCCGGAGCCGCCGCCGGACGGCTCCGCCCCCGGGGAGAACACCCCGGTGTCCACCCCCGGTGCGAGCCGTACCAGCTTCTCCTCCGGGATCACCGCGGCGAGCAGCCGCCGGGTGTACTCGCCCAGGTAGGTGACCGCGTCGGCGTGGCGGCCGATCCCGGCCAGCAGCCGCCGGGCCACCGGGACGCGGGCCCAGGACGCCTCGTGCCCGTGGGTCAGCATCACGACGCGCTCCGCCCCCGCCGCCCGGAGTCCCGGTGCGAGCAGGCCGAGCGGGGCCGCCGCCCCGAACACCACCGTGTCGCACTTGTGCTCGGCCAGCAGGCCGGCGGCCCGGCGGGCGACCCGGGGGGTGGGGAGCATCAGCGAGGTGGGGTGGCGCACGACGGGGTACGGCTGGCGCGCGTCGAAGGACTCGCACCCGGCCCAGCGGGGGGCGTAGACGACCACCGAGCCCGCGGGCATGCGGGCGGCGAGCCCGTGCACGAACGACTGGATGCCGCCGGGGCGGGGCGGGAAGTCGTTGGTGACGATCAGCGTGCGCTTCACGGCTCCGGCAGGCCGTTCAGCGCGGCCCAGGAGCGCGCCGCGGCGATCCGCTCCGGGATGGCGGGGTGAGAGGCATAAAGAACATATTCAACGACATCTGGTGATAAATCAGAAATATTGGCCACGGCCAGCCGCCGCTGCATGGCCGCGAACGTGGCCGGATCCCGCGTCAGATCCAGCGCGTGCACGTCGGCCCGGGCCTCGATGTGCCTGCTGACCACGTTCTGCACGGGCCCGGAGAGCACGGTGGCCAGACTCAGCAGCCCCATGACCAGACCGGCGGCCCGGGGGTCGGCGAGCGAGGCGACCCCGGTGCGCCGGCGCACCGGGCCCGCAGAGGCGGCGAGGTACAGCAGGCAGGCCCCGCAGGCCGCGCCCAGGCGCCGACCAGCGTGCCGTACAGCACGTCGCCGGCGGCGGCGTGGCCCAGCTCGTGCGCCACGACCAGCTCGACTTCACCGGCCGGGGCCCGCAGCAACGTGTCGTAGACCACGATCCTGCGGGTCGCGCCGAATCCGGAGACGTAGGCGTTGAGCGCGGTGGTCCGGCGGGAGGCGTCGGCGACCAGCACGTCCTCGACCGGCACGCCGTCGCGCTCGGCCATGGCGAGCAGGTCGTCGCGGAGCGGCCCGGCGGCCATCGGCGCGAAGTCGTTGAAGACCGGCTCCACCAGCACCGGGTAGGCGAAGGAGACGGTCACGGTCAGCGTGAAGGCGCCCAGCGCGGCGGGGATCCACCAGCGCGCGAAACGCCGGGCCAGCGCGACGACGGCCAGCACCATGACCGCGGTGAGCGCGGTCCTGATCCCGATGTTCTTGAGCCGGTCGGCCGTCCACGACGGCCAGTCCTGGGTGGACAGGCCATAGTCCCGCAGGTGGACCTCCTGCCACATCCCGAGCGGCCAGCGCACGAGCTCCACCGCCACTGTGACGGCGAGCACGCCGAGGAGCACCCGCAGCCACCAGCGCCCGGGCAGCCGTTCCAGCAGCCGCACGCCCAGCGGGGTGGCCACCAGCAGCCCGGCCGCCACCAGGGTCAGGCCGAGCGACAGGTAGGCGGGCGGGCTCACCACGGCGTCGAACGCCTGGGACCGGGCGATCTGCCGGCGGTGAGTCGCGGGCCGGGTCGGGGTCCACCCGCGGAGCCCCGCGG
>NZ_CDRNDK010000257.1:0-9122 GCF_977012225.1 Planomonospora algeriensis
GGAGGCGGCCGGTCAGCCGGCCTCGCGGGGAGCGAGCCGTACGGCGACGCCGTCCAGCACGAGGTCGAGCTTGCGGCCGAACCACAGCGCGGCCGGCTCGGACAGCGCGGTCCGCATGATGGGGGCCACGGCGTCGCCGACGGCCTCGGCCCAGGCGTCCGCCGTGCTCGTCCGGACGTCGGCGTCCCCGGCGGGGGCGTCCAGCTGCTTGCCCCGGCTGAAGACGTCGACGGTGAGGTCGAAGACGGCGTCCACCGCCAGGAACGCGTTCTCCGGGGTGAACCCGTAGTCGATCAGCTGCCGGACGGAGGCCCCGAAGCGCGCCATGATCTCCTCGGGGAAACGCGTCAGCTTGAGGAACTCCCTGACGAGACCGGGATGGGCCTCCAGCAGCCGCCACAGGACGCCGGCCTGCTCCGTGAGGTCCGTGCGCCAGCGCCCGGTCGGCTCCGGCCAGGCGACGTGCCGGAGGGCGCGGTCGATCGCCAGGATGACCAGGTCCTCGCGGTCCGCGACGTGGCGGTACAGCGCCGAGTGCGCGACCTGCAGCCGCTCGGCGACGGTGGAGAGGGTGAGGTTCTCGAAACCCACGTGCAGGGCGGCGTCGGCGATGGAGGGCCGGGTGATGCGCGCCGGGCGGCCCCGGGGGCGGCCCAGCACCCGCCACTGACGCGTCTCTTCGCTCATGTCTCCCGCTCCGTCAACCGGCAGGTCTCACCTCCTGCGCGAGCCGCCAGCCCGCGGCCCGCTCGCGTTCGCCCCAGAAGGCAGCGTACCGGCCGCCGCGCGCGAGCAGCTCGGCGTGGGAACCGCGCTCGGCGACGCGTCCGCCGTCGAGGACCACGATCTGGTCCGCGCTCGCGATGGTCCGCAGCCGGTGGGCGATGACGAGCAGGGTGCGGTCGCGGGCCAGGACCGCCAGGGCGTCCATGAGCACCGACTCGTTCTCCGGGTCGAGCGCCGCGGTCGCCTCGTCGAGGAGCACGATGGGGGCGTCCTTGAGGATGGCGCGCGCGATCGAGACGCGCTGGCGCTCGCCTCCCGAGAGCGTGGCGCCCGCTTCGCCGATCCGGGCCCGCCACCCGCCGGGCAGCCGGTCGACGATCTCGCCGACCCCGGCCAGCCGCCCCGCCTCCCGCACCTCCTCGTCGGTGGCGGAGGGGCGGCCGAGGCGGATGTTGTCCTCGACGGTCCCCTCGAACAGGTAGACGTCCTGGAAGACGATGGAGAGCAGGCCCATGAGCTCTTCGGGGCGGTAGTCGCGCACGTCGTGGCCCGCGACGCGGACCACTCCCGCGTCCGGGTCGTGGAAGCGGGCGATCAGCCGGGTGATCGTGGTCTTCCCGGAACCCGACGGGCCGACGAGCGCCGTCATCGTGTTCGGCTCGACGGTGAAGCCCACCTCGTGCAGGACCGTGCGGTCGTCGTAGGAGAAGGTCACCCCCGACAGCTCGACCGAGGGCTCCCCGGCGGCGGCGCCCTGCCCGGCGGGGAGCGGCGCGGTGGCGAGCACCCGGTGGATCCGGGCCAGGCTGCCGCGGGCCAGCCGCAGCTCGGCGCCGACGTCGGCCGCGGACAGCAGGGGCTCGGTGAAGCGCACGGCGAGCACGAGGACGCCGACGAGTTCCGGGACGTCCACCGAGCCGTCCAGCGCCAGGAGGCAGCCGGCGGTGAGGATGGCGGTGAACGCGAGCTGGACGGTGAGCGCGACCGAGCCCAGTCCGGGCAGCGTCGTCCTGAGCAGCCGCCGCAGCACCCTGTGCTGCCCGGCCAGCGCGTCGTCCAGCAGGCGGAAGCCCTCCCCGGAGTGCCCGAAGGCGCGCAGCACCGCCTGCTGCCGGGCGAACTCGACGACGCGGTCGGTGGCCTCGACGGCGGCGGCGTCCATGGCGGTGTCGCTCCGCTGGACCAGGGCCGCGGTCCAGCGGAAGGCCAGCCAGATCACCGGCGCGGTGGCCGCCGCGGCGAGGGCCAGCCGCCAGTCGAAGACGAACATGCACACCAGCACGGTCGCCGGGGCCACCACCGCGCTCACCACGACCTGGAGCAGATGGGCGGGGATGCTCATCACGTCCATCACCCCCTTGCCCGCGAGCTGGCCGAGCCGTCCCACGCGGTCGGCGCTGAACCAGCCGACGGGCAGCGAGGTGACATGGTCGCCGATGCGGTGGTACAGGCCGCGCAGCGCGGACAGCCCGACGGCGTAGCCGTACTGGGCCTGGAGGTAGAAGGCCACCGAGGTCGCGGCCACCGTCCCGGCGAACGCGGCCAGCCACGGCCCCGACGAGCCGCCGGACAGCAGGGCCCGCAGCACGGGGACGAGCATGGCGAACGCCATGCCCTGGAGCACCGCGTAGAGGACCATGGCGATCAGGTGACGGCGGAGGCGGTCGCCGTGTTCCGCGCCCAGGACGGCGGTCAGCTCACGGATCATCGGTGCGTCCAATCGTGTCGGGTGCCGCGTTCCTGGGCGGCCCACAGCCGGGCGTACAGACCGTCGCGTGCGAGCAGGGACTCGTGGCGGCCCTGCTCGACGATCCGCCCGCCGTCCAGCACCGCGATCCGGTCGGCGCCGGTGACGGTGAACAGGCGGTGCGCGACGACCAGCAGCGTGCGCCCGGCCACCAGGGTCGACAGGGCGTCCTGGATCGCCGCCTCCGACTCGGGGTCGGCGAACGCGGTCGCCTCGTCCAGGACCAGGATCGGGGCGTCGGCCAGCAGCGCCCGGGCGATCGAGAGCCGCTGCGCCTCACCGCCCGACAGGTGGGCGTCCTCGCCGATCACCGAGTCGTAGCCGCGGGGCAGGGCGAGGACGCGGTCGTGGATCTGCGCCGCCTTCGCCATCTCCTCGATCTCCCGCAGGCCGGCGTCGGGCCGGCTGAGCGCGATGTTGGCGGCCACCGTGGTGCGCAGCAGGTGCGCGTCCTGGAAGACGAAGCCCACCTGGCGGTACAGCTCCGCGGACCCGATGTCGCGGACGTCCTCGCCGCCGACCCGGACGGAGCCCGCGTCGACGTCGTAGAAGCGCGGGAGCAGCTTGGCGAGGGTGGACTTGCCCGCGCCGGACGGCCCGACCAGCGCGGTCACGGTGCCGGGCTCCAGGACCAGGTCGACGTCCCGCAGGGCGGGGGTCGTGCCGTCGTAGGAGAAGCACACCCGCTCGAACTCGACGCGGTGCCCGCGCGGAGGCCGGGGGCGGGCGGGCTCGGGGAGCGGCGCCGTGGCGAGCAGCCGGGCGACCCGGCCCGCGGCCTCGGCCGCGCGGCGCAGGTGCATCGACCCCATGTCCAGGACGAGGAAGGGCGCGGTGAGCCCGACGCCGACCAGCACGAAGGGGAGCACGTCCACCGGGGCGATCCAGCCCTGCGCGGTGAACAGCACGCCGCCCGCCAGCGCGACGAGGAGCATCGTGGGCGGGGCGATGAGCGCGGTGCTCACCCCGCTCAGCCGCACCATCGGCCGTACCCACGCCCCGAAGAAGTCGGCGAAGTCGTCGGCGGCCCGGGCGAACCGGCGGTAGGAGCGGCCCGCCTGGCCGAACGTCTTGATCACGGCGATGCCATGGACGAACTCGACCACCGCCGCGCTGATCCTGGTGTTGGCCTCGCTCCAGCGCCGCATCTGCTCGCCGTACCCGCGCATCATGATCGCGAATGCGGCGGCGAACAGCGGCACGGGGACCAGGACGACCAGGGTGAGCCGCCAGTCGACCCAGAGCAGGTAGGCCAGGGCCGCGAGCGGTGCGACGACGGCGGTGAGCAGGTCGAGCAGGGCGTGCGCGACCAGGTGGTGCATGTCCCGCACGTCGTCCTGGAGCGCCTTCTTGACCTGGCCCGAGTTGTGCGCGGTGAACCAGCCCAGGGGGACCTTCGACAGGTGGGCGGCCAGCCGGCGGCGCAGGTCGAGCTGGAGGTCGGCGTCGGCGAAGTGGCTGATCGCCCCCGCGACGCCGAAGGAGACGAACCGCAGGAGCAGCCCGGCGACCGCCGCCGCGGCGATCCCCCAGATCCTCCCCCGGTCGGCGGGGCCGGGGGAGAGCAGCTCGCGCGCGAGTTCGGCCACGCAGACGAACGGCACCAGGGAGGAGACCGCGTAGACGAGCTGCACGGCGCCCGCCAGCGCCAGCCGCCGCCGGACGGGGGCCAGCAGCGCGAGCAGGGCGGCGCGGTCCGGCGGTGACTCCGCACTGCCCGGCGCCGCGCGTTCGCGGATCTCCGCTTCGGCGGTGGCGGTCATGGCTGCCTCCAGGGGAAGGGGCGGACCGCCATTTTGTTACAGGCGGTCTTGAATAGGCAAGGTCTACCTAACAATGGCTTCGGTTGAAGGGGACGGTCCCGGGGTTCGCTACGGTGGGCGTGTCCACGGGCGCCGCCGCCCCGCTCCGGCGGGACCCGACGGCCGCGCCGCCCGTGTCCGCCGTTCCGGGCGGGGCGTGCGCGCCCCGTGACGGCATCCCCGTGGTGAACCCGAGGAGAGGACGATCGTTGCCTGACACGAGGAACGACCCGGTCGTGGTGATCGGGCTCGGCCGGTTCGGCAGCTCGCTGGCGGCGGAGCTCGTCCGGAGGGGCACCGAGGTGCTGGCGATCGACAGCCGGCCGAAGGTGGTGCAGAGCATGTCGGGCAGGCTCACCCACGTCGTCGCCGCCGACTCCACCGATCTGGAGGCGCTGCGCCAGCTCGGCGTGCCCGACTTCTACCGGGCCGTGGTCGCCATCGGCACCGACCTGGAGTCCAGCATCCTGACCACCTCCCTGCTGGTGGAGCTGGAGATCGAGGACATCTGGGCCAAGGCGATCAGCCGGGACCACGGGCGCATCCTGGAGCGGGTCGGCGCCCACCACGTGATCCTGCCCGAGCACGACATGGGGGAGCGGGTGGCGCACCTGCTCAACGGGCGGATGCTCGACTACATGGAGGTCGACGCCAACTACGCGCTGGTCAAGACCCGCCCGCCGAGGGACTACACCGGCGTGCCCCTCGGGGAGACCAACCTGCGCCGCAAGTACGGCGTGACGGTGGTCTGCGTCAAGAGCGAGGACGAGGAGTTCACCTATGCCGGCGCCGACACCGTCCTCGGCTACGGCGACGTGATCATCATCGCCGGGAAGATCGAGGACGTGGAGCGGTTCGCCGAGCTCCCCTGAGAAGGCCGGAGGCGGTCCCACCGGCGGGCCGGCCGGAGGAGCCGGACCGGAGTCGGACATGGCGGGAGCCGGGCCGGAGCCGGGCGGGAAGCGGGCTGGAGGCGAGAGGGGCGGCCGGTCGGAAACGGCCGGAACGGAGGAAGCAGCCGGAACGGAAGCGGGCCGCCCGCCTGGGGGGATAGGCGGGCGGCCCGGCCACGAGGCGGGGGGACGCCTCGGCGATGGTGGTTCCGGCCCCTCTCGCGAGGTCTCCCGGAGGAGGGGATGTCCCCATGGTGGCCTGTCCTGCCATTTACCGCAATATCCTGACTAAGGTAAACCAATCTGTTATGAAGGCCGTCCGGGGGCCGGGTCACGGCGAGGTGTCAGGGCGGGTCGCCGGGCAGGCCCAGGGCCTGGTGGGTCGTGCGGTGCAGGTGCGCGCGGAAGCGGCGCATGGCCCGGTGGTCGCCGGGGCCGCGACGGTCGCCCGCCTGGTCGAGCACGCCGCCGCGGGCGAAGCCGTGCGTGGACCAGATGACCGACCAGATCACGTACTCGACGTCGGCGTGCTCGCCGGCCAGGGGCAGCAGGGCGTCGGCGACGAACGAGACCACCGGCTGGACGTACTGCCGCTCCAGTTCGGTGATGTCGCCGGCGTCGGAGAGCCAGCGGTGCATCCACAGCGCCGGGACCTCGGGGTGCTCGGCGCAGAAGTCGACGTAGACGTCCAGGAGCCGGTGCGCGGCGGCGACCTTCCGCTCCGGCGGGGCCGCGGCCAGCTCCTTGACCGCCGCCTCCAGGACGGTCATCTCGGCCTGGTGGGCGCGTTCCATCACCGCGAGGTAGAGCTCGCGCTTGCCGCCGACGTGGTAGTTGACGGTGGCGATGTTCAGCCCCACGGCCTCGGCGATCTGCCGGGTGGAGGTGCCGTCGTAGCCGAGCGCGGCGAACAGCCGGGTCGCGGCGCGCAGGATCGTCTCCGGCTGGCCGCCGTCGGGGGAAGTCATGGAGCGACGCTAAATCCGGACATATCTGACAGTCAATCGCTTGATGGACAAGATACGGTCAAGGCCGTCTCGATCGGGACGGCGCAGGTCAGGAGAGCGGGAGGCGTACCACCGCGCGCAGGCCCGGGGCGGCGTCCTCCAGGTGCACCGCGCCGCCGTGCGCGTCGACCGTCTCACGGACGATCGCCAGACCCAGGCCCGCCCCGCCCTCGTCACGGCTGCGCGCGCTGTCCAGCCGGGTGAAGCGGTCGAACACCCGCTCCCGGTCGTCCTCAGGGATGCCGGGCCCGTCGTCGGTCACGGTCAGCACCGCGTCCGCGCCCTCGGTCCGCAGCTCGACCACCACCGGTGAGACGGTGTGCCGCAGCGCGTTGTCGACCAGATTGACCAGCACCCGTCCCAGATCCAGCGCGTCCCCGGCCACCACGACGGCCCCGCCGTCGGTCCTCCCGTCGTTGTCCCCGTCGTCCGGGACGGCCGGGGCGGCCCGCTCGGCGTCCCCGGGCCGCCGGGTCCCCCGTGCTTCGCGGGACCGCCGGTGATCCTCACCGCGACGGCTCCGCCGTACCGCTCGACGGTCTGCGGGACCAGTTCGTCCAACCTGACCGGTTCCCGGCGCGCGAGCGCGCCGCCCCGCTCGTCCAGACGCGCCAGCGCGAGCAGGTCCTCCGCCAGGCGGGTCAGGCGCGTGGTGTCCTCCAGCACACCCTCGGCGGTCTCCCGCCAGTCGTCCGCGCCGCCCGGATGGCCGAGCGCCACCTCCAGCTGGAGCCGGATGCTGGCCAGCGGGCTGCGCAGCTCGTGCGCGGCGTCGGAGACCAGGGAGCGCTGGCGGGCGTCGGCCCGCTCCAGCCGGTCCAGCATGGCGTTGAGCGTGGTGGCCAGGCTGTAGACCTCGTCGCGGGACTCGGGCACCGGCAGTCGGCGGGACCGAGCGGTGCCGGTGATCTCCTCGGCGCCCCGGCGCAGCGCGGTGATGGGCCGCAGGGTCCGGCCGACGATCACCCAGCTGACCGCGGCCAGCAGCACCAGCAGCAGGGGCGTGCCGACGAGCAGTACCCGCCCTGCGGTGGAGATGCTGGTCTCCACCTCGCTGAAGACCCGCGCCGCGATCACCGTCTGCCCCCGGTCCGCGCTGAGCACCCGCAACCGCAGCAGGTGCGGGATCCCGTACGGCTCGCCGCCCAGGAAGCGCCCTCGGCCCTCCGCCAGCGAGGCGGCCCGCTCCCGGGCGTCCAGCAGCGGCACGAGCCGGTCGGTGCCGGTGGTGGCGTGGGTGATCCGCCCGGCGGCGTCGATCACCTGGATCAGGGTGCCGTCGGGCGAGGTCAGCTCACCGGGCAGCCGCCCGGCGTCGGCGAGCGAGACCATCTCCCGGGCCCGCTGGTAGAGCGACTCGTCGATCCGGTCCAGCAGCGCCTGGGCCAGCACCCCCATCATCACGTAGGCGGAGACGGCCAGCGCCACCGCCAGCACCGCCGAGGCGACGGCGGTCAGCCGGAAGCGCAGGCTCCTGCGCCGCCACCACCCGGCCGTACGGCGGGCGCCCGCACTCCGCCTCCGCCCGTCGTCGCGGGCGTCCCCGCCGGGAGACCCGGAGGGCTCAGCCGCCATCGCCGGCCAGCCGGTATCCGGCTCCCCGCACGGTCTGCAGAGCGTTGCGGGAGAACGGCGCGTCGATCTTGCGGCGCAGGTAGCCCACGTAGACCTCGACCACGTTCGGGTCGGTGTCGAAGGTGTCCCAGACGTGCTCCAGGATCTCGGTCTTCGACACCACCTCGTCATGCCGGCGGAGCAGGTACTCCAGCAGGGCGAACTCCCGGGGCGTCAGCTCCACCGGCGTCCGCCCCCGGCTGACCTTGCGCCGGGCCGGGTCCAGCGACAGGTCCCCGGCCCGCAGCACGGCGGGCCGCCGTCCGGCGCCGCGCCGCAGCAGGGCCCGGAGCCTGGCCACCAGCACCACGTAGGAGAACGGTTTGGTGAGGTAGTCGTCGGCGCCCAGATCCAGCCCGTCGGCCATGTCGTACTCGCCGTCCTTGGCCGACAGCATCAGGATCGGCACCCAGTTCTCCTCGGCCCGCAGCTGCTTGCAGACGTTGTAGCCCGAGAGCCTGGGCAGCATGATGTCCAGCACGACCACGTCGTAGTCGCCCTGCCTGGCCAGGTGCAGGCCGTCCTCGCCGTCGTGCGCGAGGTCGACCGCGAACCCCTCGGCCTGCAGTCCGCGCTGGAGCGCCGCGGCCATCCGCCGCTCGTCCTCCACGACGAGAACCCTCATCCCTGCCTCCCTGCTGTCCGGCCCCCATCTTCGGCCAGTGCGGCTGAGAAGCGGCTGAGAACCCTGTGGGACCTCTCAGCTCGTCTCAGCTCCGGCACAGGAGCACCCGTGCAGGCTGCTGGTGAAGGCACAGAAGGACATGAAAGACATACCGTAAGGGAGTGACATGTCAGAGCAGGAACACCGGCCGGCCCGGAGAGGTCGCGCCGTGAGGTGGGGCGTGCCGATCGCCGCGGTCGCGGTGGTCGCCGGAGCGGTCGGCGCGGGCCCGGTCATCGCCGCGGTCCAGGGGGATCCGGTGCTGCCCGAGCGCACCGCCGAGCAGCTGCTCGCCGACGCCGTCCGGGCCGGCGAGTCCGGGCTGAAGCCCATGTCGGGCACCCTCATGCAGACCTCCTCCTTCGGCCTGCCGGGGCTGCCGCAGGTGACGGGGGCGGGCGGCAGCTCGCCCACCGCGCTGCTCGCCGGCTCGCACGAGCTGAAGGTCTGGTACGGCGGCGCCGACAAGGTCCGCCTGGCGCTTCCCGGCCGGATGAGCGAGACCAATCTGATCGTCGGGGGCGACCAGGCGTGGCTCTGGGAGAGCGCCGCGAACAGGGCCACCCGCATCAAGGTCGACGCCGCGGAGATCGCCGAGCACGGCGCCGCGCACGGGCCCGCGCACGGGCCCGGGCACGGGCCCGGGCAGGGGGCCGGGCAGCGCCCCGG
>NZ_CDRNDK010000258.1:0-9111 GCF_977012225.1 Planomonospora algeriensis
CGAGTCGGGCATAGCGCATCAAGCTGATCAATTCACAAACTCGCCGGGGCCCTGCGCGTCGAGGTAGCTGTACACGGTCGACCTCTTCACCTCCAACGCGTGGCGATCCCCTGCACCAAGAACCGCAGCCGCCCGTCCTCGCCGGTCGCGTTGTACGTCTCGCGCGCCCGATTGCGAGGGCTTCGGCTTCGGGCAGCCGAAGTTACAGCCCGACGTTCCGCATCGTGTTGTCCCGCCACCGGTCCACCGCCCGGATGTACCGCAACACCACCGGCGACCTGCGGGTGCCGAAAATTAATCCGCCCAGATCAAGCCGCATGCCGACACTCCCTGAGGACACCACCGAGCCGATCATGTCAGCGGATGCCGAACCCGGTGATCCGGGCTCGATCGGCGCCCGGCCGGGGAGCGGCCTACCGAAGGGCCCCGTGCGGCCGATGACAGCTGTAGAACGCCTCGAACTCGCGCAGGGCATGCAGCTCCTGTGCGCCTTCTCAGCCCGTCTCAGCTTCGTCACAGGGGTTCCCGCGTAGCGTGCGGGAGCATGGCGGACACACCGCGCACCACGGCAGCGCTCCAGTGGTCGGATCATGAGTGAACCCACGCGTACGGTGAACGGGCCGGCACCCGGCTGGTGGCGTCGATGGTCGTCGTGGGCGGGGTATGCGGCGCTCGGCTGGGCACTGCTGTACGGCGGGTTCGGTCTGATCGCGGCGCTGACCGGAACCGCGGTGTTCTACCGTGCCGACGAGCCGCTGCCGGCCGCTCTGAACTGGATCATCGCGCCCGTCGCCGCCTCGGCGGCAGTGACGGTCTCGGCCGCAGTACGGTCCCGGGGCCGGCGCGTTCCCCGGCGGGTCGTTTCCGTCACACTGATCGGGTTGTGCGTGCTGACCGGCGCGGCCGCATTCGGTCTGCTGATGGACGTGGTCACCTTGGTCTTCACCCAGAGTGTCGACAGCTGGACGGCGACCGCCAACCGTGCCCTGGCCGCGATCGGCGTGGTGCTGCTCATCGCCACGGTCCGCGCCCACCTTTCCTCCGGAGCCTGCGTGCGGTGCGGCGCCGTCCACACCTCCTCCACCGCACGGACCAGGCCGGAGCCCACCCCCGCGCCGCCGCGCGTGCGCGTGCTGGCCTATGCGGGTGCCGCGGCGTTCCTGCCGTACGCGGCCATGAAGACGACCTGGGCGCTGGGCGGGACCTTCGCCGGTGTCAGCGGAGCGCAGATGCTGGCGACGATGGAGCGCAACGGCGCCTCCGAGGTGATGCTCACCCTCGAACGCTGGGGCATCGACGCCACAGCGCTGCTGGCCGCGCTCGGGGTCTTCCTCATCTTCGGCCTGGTCCGGCCGTGGGGGCAGACCTTTCCCCGCTGGACGCTCGTCCTGCGCGGCCGGCGGGTGCCGCGCTGGTTGCCGCTGACCCCCGCGCTGCTCGGCGCCGCCACGCTCGCGCCCTACGGAGCGATCGGACTCGTCTACGCCGCGCTGGGCACCTTCGGAGCGGTGACCGTCCCCCGCGGGGACTTCCCCACCCCGGGGGACGCCCTGCTGGTGACCTGGATCGGGTTGGGCGCCTTCGCCGTGTACGGCATCGCCCTGACCGCGGCCGCCTGGTCCTACCTGCGCCGTACCCGGCCGGTCTGCACACCCCTCGGAGCGGGGGTCCCGGCATGAATCACCTGTTCCGGTCGTACTCGACGTGCAGAAGCGTGAGTGCGGTGATGGTCAAGAGCCATGAAACGGTATACGGCGCCAGAACGGCGGATACGCGGTGACCTCTCTCAAGCGGTGGAAGCGGCGCGGTGCTCGCGGGGCCGGTCGGCGAAGGCACGCGGGGACTCACCGGCGAGAACCCGGTCGTCGATGTGCTCGTGCGGCTCGGCGGCCCCGGTCAGCATGGCCCGGCTGAGCCCGGCCTGCACCAGCGCCGCGCCGCGGATCACCACCGGCAGCGTGAGGGTGAACAGCACGCCGATCGCGGTGGTCATGACCACGCCGATCAGGGCGCTGTCACCGAAGCCGAGCAACTCGGCCAGGCCGTTGTTGTCCGGGATCCCTTCGAGGATCCACCCGTAGACCGGGTAGGTCAGCCCGGTGATCGCCCCGGCCCACCAGGTCACCGTGAGGCAGAACGTCACGATGGCGACCGGGAGGTTCACGATGCCGTACAGCAGATCCATCCAGGACTGGCCGTTGATCAGCGGGTTCACCAGCCGGCGGAACATCCCGGCGTCCTGCGGGGCGGGCCGGTAGCGCGGCCGGGCCACCGGGTGGCCGAGCACCTCCGGCAGCATCCGGCGCTCCAGATCGGCGAAGCCACGGGCGAGCATCAGGGACGCTCCCAGGATCGGCACCCCGACCCAGATGACCACCGTTCCCACACCGAGGGAGAAGCCGGTGACCATCAGACAGAAGGCGACGATCGCCAGGGGGAGACCGAGGAGCAGGTAGCGGGTGTCGGTGCCGATGCGGCGCATGAGGAGGTTCATGGGGCAACGCTATGAGCCCCGGTCAGGGGAGATCGATCCGGTCGGCAGGCTTCTCGGGGTAGGGCCAGCCCTATCCTCCCCAGTGGGATGAGCTCCATGCCGAAGGGGCCTGTCGACCTCTGACGGGTAATGGCCAAGGGCCCGTGTTCGCTCGGTGGCTGCTCTCCTGTCGTGGTACGGCCCGGCACACAACGACACAGCCCGACTGATCTTGTTCCGCTTTGGCGGACATCCGAGATCAGGGGCTCATCCGTAGTCGTCCCTTGAGAGAACGGGATGCGATCACCGCCGAATATGTACTGAGGTGCTTACGCCCAACGGCGGGGCGCGCCCTCACGATCGCCTACGGGTGGCTGACCACCGTCTGCTGAACCGGCTCCTCCGCTCATCGGAAAATCGAAAGCCCACCGCCCGGCAGGCAGGCAGGCAGGCAGGCAGGCAGGCAGGCGAAGCGCAAACCGTCAGGGCCGCAGGTGCTCCACGCCTCGTAGCGGGAATCGGGTTTCACGTACAGCGCACAGACGACGAGCGAAGTTGTCGGCCCCCTCTGTCATGATCACCGCGATACGGCTTCCAGGAAGGCGGGCGAATGGGCAGCGCCACGGCAGCGACCTATGAATGGCTCTGCGAGGAGTTCAGCGACGACACCGGCGAGACCTGGCTCTGCGCCGGCTTCGTGCGGGACCTGTCCCCTCGGGAAGCATTGCGGCGCATCCACGTCACCCCGGGCTCTCTGAGCGAGTCGGGACAGGGCGTCGCGGCCTACGCAGCCGACGGCGGAACCGTCCTGATCGAGTACGGCCGGCCGAGAACCGTCTACGACAAGACCCACCTGCTGTCGGTGGGCACCGCCGCGGCAGCGGTGTACGTGAACATCAACGACGAAGGCTTCACCTACTGCGTCGACAGCCGGCGGATCACCACGTTCAGCCTGTACGCCTATTCCCTTCGGGAGGGTGCCGACCCCGACCGGCTCCGGGCGGATGTCCAGGACCTCGGCATGGACATCGACGGCGACCAGCTCGGTTTCCCCGACGATCCCGTCGCCGGCGCTCTGGCCCTTGCCGAACGCGCCACAGGCGTCCGCCTGACTGCCGCCCGTTTCGCCCGTCCGGCTCTGATCGGATCCACCGATCACATCTACCCCATGGCCGCTGACGCCCTCCGCTCATGAAGATCCGGAACATACGCGGAACGATCTCGGCCAGTCATATTCGATGCGGCGCGAAACCTCAGGTCACGGATGATCCGGCGATGTCTGGTAGAGCGTCCGCAGATCCTCAGCGACCTGCCGATGCAGGCGGCCCCGATGGGAGTGCAGGCATGAATCCGTGGGAGGAGATCCGGCAGCGGATCGAGGCTGAGGCCGGCAGCACCACCGAGTTGCTGGCATTCGTGACAGAACTTGACGCATCGGCCCGTAAGGCGGTGGCCGCGCACCTGCCGGAATACCTGACCGAGCGACTGCGTGGCGGCTCTCGGTCCCGCTGGGAGGTCATGGATCAGGCCGAGGCGTTTCGTGTCGTGGGCGCGGCCTGCCTGCCCGGAGCCGCACAGGTGACGGCGTGGCTCAACCGCCGGGAGTTCCGTACCGTGCCCTCGCCGAGGGCGGACGCCGAACGCGTTTCGCGGCTGCTCCGCGACCGGAAGGAGGAATGGCGCCGGGACCTCGCCCACCGGCTGGTCGCCGGGCTTCGCCCGGGCGGGCGTGGAGCCGAGTCGCGGTCGCAGGGCGAGCCCGGCTGGGAGCTGGCGGCGAACCTGGTGATCGAGACAGGGATCCAGCCTCCCGAGAACGATGCCTTCGTGGCAGGCTGGGTCTGGGACCTGCACCACAGACTGTGGTCAGGTGCGGACATCCAGGTGGTCCGCGATCATCCGCTCTTGGACGTCATGGTGCCCCGGCTGTTCCGCGCGGCTGGCGTCGCTCATGCCCTGGCGTACGACCGGGTGCGGAACACCGGGAGTCGACTTCCTTCGATCATCGGTGCGCTGGCCGGCCTGGCGGCCGAAGGGCGAGTGGACCGGCAGAGGCTGCTGGACGGATGCGCCGCCCGGTTCCTGAACAGCAGCGGGGCGGAAGGCGCCGGAGGATTCGTGATCCTGTGGCAGGAACTGCAACCGACGCTCGCCGAGCTCCCGATCGTGGACCTGGTCCGGGTGCTTCCGATCGCCGCCTCCCAGCTCGCGCAGCTGGCCACCGACGAACTCCGCCGCGCCGACGAGGCGACGGGGCTCGACGACGACCTGTTCGCCGAGGCGGTCTACGCTCTGGCGTTCCGGCCGGAGAAGAAGCACGTCACGGCCGCGCTGCGGTGGATCGCCCAGGCGGCACCGGAACGCGCCGACGGCTCGCTCGCGGCGCTCGCGCAGATCTTCAACCAGGACACCCCGGCCCTGCGTGACCGGGCGGTACGGCTGGCGCTCAAGCTGGCGCCGCACGCGAGCCAGACGGCCGGGGACGTGGTGCGGGAGGCGGCGGCGGTCCTTCCGCCGGAGCCGCTCGGCCGGATCGCCGACGTCTTCGGTGAAGTCGAGCCGATGCCGTCGCAGGCCCCGGTGGCCGGATCCCTGCCGCCGGTGGCCCCGCTCCCCGACCTGCCGGCGCCGCTCGGCTCGGCGACGGAACTGGCCGATGAGCTGTTCTCTTTGGACTGGGCGTCCTGGCCTATGCGGTACGAGCAGATCCTGTCCGCACTGGTCGAGCTGACCCACCGCGACCACGCCTCCACCGCCGAGGATCTGCGGTCGCGGTGGCGGGAGAGATGGGGGGACTTCGACTACGCCTACTCGTTCTGGGCTGACAGCCGTACCTCCTACACCCCTCACTCGTTGCTGACCCTCTGCACGTTCGCGGTCATATCGCCCTCGTCCAGCGCCGGGCTCTCCCGCCGGATCGACGAATACCTCGCGAAGAACCCTCCCTACAAAACCGTGCTCGACTGGTTCGTCCGGGACCGGTTCCGGGAGCTCATCGCCCTGTTCGAGGCCGGCCGGACCATTCCGGTGCTGCTGGCCACCCCGACCGCTCCCACCGGGCACCTCGACGCCGGCACGCTGGTCGACCGACTGGAACGCCTCGGTGACAACGAACCGCTGCCTCTCGACTTCTGCCAAGCCCTGCTCCGCCTGCCCCGAGCCGTCGATCCCGCGGCACTCGCACGCGCGGAGAAGCTGACGTCGGCAGCGGGCAAGCAGCTGACGGCGTGGCTGCGCGGCGGCGGGCTGACCGACCCGATCATGACGTACGGCCCGGCGAGCATGATGCGCAGCCTGGGCGGATATCAGAACTACGTCCGTGTCACCGAGCTCCACGCCCGCATGACCCCGGCGCAGGACCTGCCGGAGCCCATCCGCGATCTGTGCACCCTGGAGCCGAAGGAGTGGTTCGCGGGTCATTCGGACCAGATGGTGTGGTGGCCGGCCATCATGCCGTCCCACCGGGAAGTGATCGCCGCGCACGTGCTGGAGTGCTTCGCCGTGGACATCCGCTACAGCCACGCCCAGGTGGATGTGCTGCCCCCTCTGATCCGGGGCGAGGGCCCGGTCGGAGCGGCGACCGCGAGCGCGATCGTCCTGGGCATGGGGCACAAACTGCCCGCCACCAGGGCGCAGGCGGTCGACGCGGCGAAGATCCTCGCCGCACGCGGGGAACTGCCCGCGGACGACCTCGGATGGGCGCTGGGGCAACTGTTCCGCTTGGACGCCGTGAAGCTCGACCGGGTCACGCCGGCGCTGGAGGAACTCACGCTGTCCGGTGCGCACACCGAAACGTGGACGATGCTGGCCCGCGCGCTTCCGGTCTTGCTGCCCGCGACCGGAGACCGGCCCGCTGCCGGCCTTGCCGACCTCCTGGCGGTCGCGGTCAAAGCCGCCGCCCTCGCCGGAGCTCGGGCCGATGTCCCGGGGTTGACCGAACTGGCCGCGCGCAAGAGCCGCAGCCGCCCGGTCGAAGAGGCACGCGGCCTCCTCCAGACGATCAGCCCAGCGTGAGGCGGTCGCAGCGTCCCGCCGCCGACGGCGACGTAGAGGACCAGACTCTGTTCCTCTACACCGCCGACCCCGGTAGCCCGTCGCAGGACGACCTGCGCCTGCTCGGACTTCGGACCAGCGGTGACTCGCCGAGATCACCTCATTGATCGTCGAGAAAGATCTCTTCGATCCTCAGGTCGAACAGCTTGGCGAGACGGAAGGCGACCGGAAGGCTCGGGTCGAACTTCCCTGTCTCGATCGCGTTGATCGCCTGCCTTGACACGCCGGCGCGCAGAGCCAGATCGGCCTGCGTCCAGGCGCGTTCGGCCCGAAGGTCCTTGATGCGGTTCTTCATCGGTACCTGATCTTGCCGACGAAGACGGCGATCACGTAGACGGCTCCCAGGAGCACCGGGAGGACCGCGAGATCGACGTCGTGGACGACGAGGTCGGCGGCGTCCGCGACGACGTAGCCGAATCCGCCGATCCACCCCACTCCGAGGGCGACCGCCAGCGCATCCTGAATGATCTTCCGCTGGAACTCGTCCTGCGCTCGGAGGAAGCGTGAGAAGGCGATGATCCATCCGATGCCGATGATCAGATTGGCGGCCACCGCGGCCCAGCTCGCCGCCGGTTGCCGCAAGTCCCACAAGAGTCCGGGGCCGAACTTGGCCAAGGCGAGGGTCGCCACCCAGGCGAGTGTCCAGAGCGTGAACCGGACGGCTGTCTTGATCGAGGCCTGATAGGCCCCGGTGTCATCGTGTGATTGCACGGATCGCCCTTCCTGCGACGAAAAGTCAAGTACACCTGACACGATAGGAAGCTTCCACCGTAATGTCAAGTACACCTGACATCGTCCGAGGCGACCCCGATCCGAGTGAGAGCCGATGTCAGGCCACCGCCACCTCCGCCTCGCGGTGGTGCCCCTCCACCGCTCGCCAGAAGATCAGCGCGATCATCGGCGAGGAGACCGCGTAGCCGGTGACCGCCAGGAACGGGGATTCGAGCAGGAACACGGCGACCGCGGCGAACGGCACCGTGATGCCGTACCTCACCGCGGTGGACGCGGCGGACAGGAGCTTCGCCCGCTGGTGAACCGTGAGCATCTCGCCGAACGAGTGCTGCAGCAGGTACACCGGCACGGCGATCAGGAACCCGAACAGGAGCAGCCGCGCGAGGCCGCGGTCCATCTCCGGCGTGGCGAACGCCGCGACGAGCCAGGGAGCGGCGACGACGCATGCGGCCAGGGCCTCGGTGCCCAGCGTGCCGATCAGGGTCGTGACGATGATGGTGCCCGCGTAGTCGTTGAAGTGCCGGACGCCGATTCCCGGCGCGGTGCGGAGCATCGAGGCGAACCCGACGATCACGAGGCCCATCAGGAAAATCGTCGAGGTGAACCCCGCGTAGTCGCGCGGAGTCGGCTCGGTGCGCCGCAGGGATTCCGGATTCGACTTGTACAGTGAACAACATGGTCAAGGAGATGGCCGGAGGCCGTGCCCGCCAAGCGGCCGATCCGGAGCGAGAGCCCCTGTCTCGGGAACTGATCCTGCGGCGTGCCCTGGAAATGATCGACGAAGCCGGAGTGGAGGCGCTGAGCATCCGGCGGCTCGCCACCGACCTCGGCGTGTTCCCCACCGCCCTGTACTACTACCTGCCGACCAGGAACGCGGTGCTGCGCGGTGTCGTGGAGAGCGTCCTGGAGGAGATGGACCTCACCCGGGCCCGCACCGGCGCCTGGCGGGACCGGGTGCGGGCGCTGTGCCTGGCCCTGCGGCAGGTCGCGCACGCCCATCCGCGGCTCTTTCCCTACCTGGCCTCCTATCCCGAGAGCACCGTGCAGGAGTACAGGATCTACGAGGAGCTGTACCGCGCGCTGGAGGAGGCCGGTCTTCCCCCGGCGCGAATCGTGCAGGCGAGCATACTGATCTTCTCCTACGCCACCGGTTTCACGCTCGCCGAGGTCAGCGCCACCATCGGGCCGCCGGACGAGAGTGAGTCCGACCAGCTGTCGGCGCTGCCCGCCGCCGAGTTCCCCGCCACCCACCGGCTAGCCGGAGAGATCCGCGGCCTCGACCTGGAGGCGAGTTTCGAGGCCGGGATCGAGGCGATCCTGGATGGCCTGACCGCGCGAGAGGCCGGGTGAGCAGGAGCCGGTGCGGCCGTCGGAGCGGTCAGAACGCTGTCAGTTGGCGCAGTCCTGACTCTTCAGGGCCAGGATCATTTCGCTGACCTTGCCGCGCGACAGCTGGAAGAGATAGTCGGCCTTCGGATTGCCCGGAACGGTGACGACGGCGTATCCGTTGGCCGCCCGCCGTACCCCGGGATAGGCCTTCTTCAGTCGCCCGGCGGTGGAGCCGATCTTGATTCCCCGGGGCGTCTTGACGCCCTCGGGCGCGGAGATCACGGCCACGCCGCGTCTCTTGGAGATGTGCAGGTCCACGCTGTCCGCGCCGCCCGGGTACGCCTTCAGGTCCCATGCCGTGCACGGGCCGGAGCCGGAGATGTACACGATCTTCTTGGTGGCCTTGGCCTTCCTGGCGCTCATCCCGAGCCGCACGCCCCCGAATCCGAACGGCCCGAACGCGTCGGCCGAGGTCGAGGAGGCGGCCGCCGCCGCGGCCGGCCGCGGTAGTGCCGCCGCGCCGG
>NZ_CDRNDK010000259.1:0-9052 GCF_977012225.1 Planomonospora algeriensis
GCGCTGGTCGTCGGCCGCGCGGCCGCCGACGCGCTGGCCGCCGCCGGAGTGCCGCACCGCCTCCAGCGGGCGGGCAGCCTGTTCTCGATCTTCTTCACCGACGAGCGGGTCGCCGACTTCGCCGGGGCGCAGCGGCAGAACACCGCCGCCTACCGGGCCTTCTTCCACGCCATGCTCGACCAGGGGGTCTACCTGCCGCCGTCGGCGTACGAGGCGTGGTTCCTGTCGGCCGCCCACGACGACGAGGCCCTCACCCGCATCGCCGAGGCCCTGCCCGTCGCCGCGAAGGCCGCCGCCCAGGCATCCTGACAGGGCGCCCGCGCGGATTCCACCCGAGTGCGGCTCCTATCGGGGAAGCCCGTCCAGGTCGATGTCGAGGGGGAAGGGGACCGGCACGGTCAGCCGGCCGTGGTGGATGCCGGTGAGGCCGTAGGCGCGGGTGGCCGGGTCGAGTTCGTAGGTGTAGACGACGGGCTTGCCGTCGCTGTTCTCGACCCGCCACAGGTGGGGGATCCCCGCCTCGGCGTAGCGGGCCGGCTTGGTCTTGCGGTCGCGCTCCTCCGACTCGGGCGAGACGACCTCGACGACGAGACGCACCTCGTCGGGGGTGTAGTACGTCCGATCGTCGTCGGCGGCGGCCTCCGCGTCGACGACGAGCACGTCCGGGCACGGCCGCATCCGGTAACCGAGTTTGACGTCCATCTGGTCCACCGCCGTGAGCTGCGCGGGAGCCCGGTCGCCGAGTGCTTCGGTGAGGCCGCGGATCATGCGCTGGTGGAAGCGCTTCTGGGGGGACATGAAGACGAGGGCTCCATCGATCAGTTCGACGTGCTTGAAGAAGTCGGGCTCGCCGTTCGGTCCCTCCGGCGGCAGACGATCGAGGTCGTCCGCCGTCCATCCCCACGGAGGCGGAGCCGGCCAGTAGTCGAGCGCGCTGGTCACGTCGCTCACCGTAACATCGTCTCCGTCACAGTGTGTGTTCATTCCGACCGCTTCCGTTGCCTTCTCCATGGTCCCCCTCCGCCCATTCTGGGGGAAGGGGTGCGCGCCGGAGGGCTACCGTACGGTGACGCTTCCCGAGGTCGCCGAGAGCAGGTCGGTGGCGGCGGGCACCACGACCCGGTACGTGCCGCGGGAGAGCCCGCCGACGGTGTAGGAGGCGGTGGAGGAGGCGACCACCACCTTCGCCATCCGCCACGCGCCGCGTGAGTAGCGCTGTACCGAGACCCGCTGCTTGCGCGGCTGGTAGACCCTGAAGGTCAGCTTCCGGCTCCCGCCCGCCACCGTCACCTTCGGCCGGGCGTTGATCCGCACGGTCCGGCTGGTGCTCGCCTTCGCGGTCGCCGTGCCGGTGAACCGCGCGTAGACGTAGGTGCTGGCGTCGACCCGCAGCGTCTTGGCGGCGGCGCCGTCGCGGACGGCCACGTTCGCGCACGTGTAGGTGCGGACGGTGACCCTGCGGGTGCACAGCTGGGCGGTGCCGGTGACCTTGGTGCCGTAGGACGTCCGCACGGTCGCGGTCGCCACGGCCGACTGCCCGGCGGTCAAGGTGGTGGAGACGCTCAGCCCGGTGGCGGTGCTCACCGCCGGAGGCGGCACGCTGCCGACGAGCGCGGCGTACGGCTGGACCAGGCCGGCGCCGTAGAGGGAGTCCCGGCCGGCCGAGCCGAGGTCGTAGGCGGTGCCGGTGAGGCGGGTGGTCGCCTCGGGACCCGACATCGCGGGGAACTTCGCCCGGATCAGCGCCACGGCGGCGGCGGCGTACGGCGAGGCCATCGAGGTGCCGTTCATGTACACGTACTCCCCGCCGGGGTAGGTGGAGGCGATGGAGACGCCGGGGGCGGCCACGTCGACGTAGGAACCGTACTGGGAGAATGCCGCGCGCACGTCGGTGCTGTCGGTGGCCGCGACCCCGATGACGCCGGGGAGGGCGGCCGGATAGCTCACCGGGTTGCCGCAGTTCCAGCCCGGCTCCGGATAGCGCACCTTCGCGCAGCTCTCGGCGGCGTTGCCGACGGCGGCGACCACGGCGATGTCCTTGGCGAGGGCGTAGTCGACCGCGGACTGGATCACCGGGTCGTGCGTCGGGCCGCCCAGGGACAGGTTGATGACGGTCGCGCCGTGGTCGGCGGCGTAGATGACGCCGGCGGCGATGTCGGAGTTCAAGCCGTATCCGTCGGCGTCCAGTACGCGGACCGGCAGGATCTTCGCGCCGTGCGCAAGACCGGCGACCCCGCGGCCGTTGCCCGCCTTCGCGGCGATGATGCCGGCGACGTGGGTGCCGTGCCCGTCCGGGTCGGAGCGCCCGTCGCCGCCGCCCGCGACCAGGTCGGTACCGGACAGGACCGCTCCGGCCAGGTCCGGGTGGACGCGTCCACACCGCTGTCGACGACGGCGACGATCTGGCCGGTGCCGGTCGCCGCCGTCCACGCGGTCTCCCCGTGCAGCCGGTTCAGCGCCCATTGCAGTTTGCGGTGGGTGTCGTTGACCTGGGCGGCCGCGCCGGAGACCGCGCCGGCGGCCTTGGCGGCCGGCGGATCCCCGGCGGTGACCGGACGGGGGGCGTCCGCGGCGGCGGACTTCGCGTCGATGACGACGGCGAGCACGTCGGGGACGGCGCGGGCGTCCCGCACCGCGTCGGCGGCCTCCGCCCGGTCCTCGGCGACGGTGACGTCGATCTCCGGCCGCCCTGCGGAGTCGGCGGTCAGGGTGACGACGCGGACCGGCCCGCGCTCGGGCGCGTCGGCGAGGACCTCCGAGACCGGGCCGGTCAGGCCGACGGGCTCGTCCGGCTTCCAATCCTCGGGGTCGGGTACGGCGTCGCCGGGCAGGGCGCTTTCGGCGGGTGCGGCGTGCACGGGCACGGCGCTCGCCGGTACGGCGGCCGGCCGGGCGTCCGCCGCGACGGGGGACGCGGTGAGGCCGACGGCCAGCGCGAGTGCGGCGATCGTGCCCAGGGCCTGGGTGGTGACTGGCATGGCGGGCCTCCGGGTCCGTCGGCGCGGTGCGCGGGCACGCCGGATCGGCCGGCGGGCGTGTTCACCTCCTCGGCCGCGGTCCGGAAGTCCTGCGAGATTTCCTGGCAAAGTTCTGATGAGCGGTGATACGGGCAGATCGTTCAGTCCGGGTGAGACCAATGGGAACCCATGATTTAGAATTCCTACATGTTGGACCTCAACCGGCTGAAGGCGCTGCACGCCGTGGCCGTGTACGGATCGGTGGGCGCGGCGGCCGAGGCGCTCATGGTGACCCCGTCGGCGGTCTCGCAGCAGCTCGCCAAGCTGGAGCGGGAGACCGGCGCGACCCTGCTGGAGCGGAACGGGCGCGGGGTGCGGCTCACCGACGCGGCCGGGCTCCTGGCCGACCACGCCGAGCGCATCCTCGCCCTGGTGGAGACCGCCGAGGCCGACTTCGAGGCGCTGCGCGGCGAGGTCGTGGGACGGCTGGGCATCGGGGCCTTCCCCACCGCGGCCCGCGGGCTGCTCCCGCAGGCGCTGGTCCGCCTGCGCGAGCGCCACCCCGACCTCACCCTCCGGCTGCACGAGCGCGAGCCCGAGCGGATGCTCCGTGAGGTGTCCCGGGGCGAGCTCGACCTGGCGGTGGTCCAGGATTGGATGAACCGGCCGCTGGCCGTACCCGACGGGCTGTCACGGGCCACGCTCCTCGACGACATCGCCGACGTGGTCGTGCCCGCCGGCCACCCGCTGGCCGGGCGCGCCGAGATCGAGCTGTCCGAGCTGTCCGGGGAGCGGTGGATCAGCGGCTCGCCCGGGACGGTCTGCCACGACTGGCTGGTCTACACGCTCCGCGCGGCGGAGCTGGAGCCGGAGATCACCTGCATGGCCGACGAGTACCCGACCCAGCTGGCGCTCACCGCGGTCGGGCAGGGCTGCGCGATCGTCCCCCGGCTCGGCCGTGATCTCCTGCCCCAGGGGGTCCGGGCCGTCCCGATCCGGCCGCGTCCCATCCGCCGGATCTACGCGGTCTGGCGCAGCGACGCCGCCCGCCGCCCGGCCATCCGCGCCGCCGTCGACGCGCTCAAGGCCGCCTCCGAAGGCCTGGGAGGAGCGGTGTGAACCGGGCCTCCACCGTGGGGCGGAGATGAACCGGGCCTTCAGTGCGGGACGGCGGTGGAGCACGGCTCCGCCGCGGGGCGGCGGGCGGGCCGTGCGCCCGACATCGGACGGCAAGGACGGATCCGTCCGTGCGATCCGTCCCTACCAGTGGGTAGGCTGGCGACACCATGGCTGAGACGACCGTCATCCACCTGCTGCGCCACGGCGAGGTGCACAACCCCGCCAACATCCTGTACGGCCGGCTGCCGGGCTACCATCTGTCGGAGAACGGCAGGCTGATGGCCGAGACGGCGGCCAAGTCGCTGGCCGGGCGCGACGTCGTCGCCCTGTTCTCCTCACCGATGGAGCGGGCCCAGGAGACCGCCGCCCCGCTCGCCGAGACCTTCGGCCTGGAGGTCGGGCTCGACGACCGGCTGATCGAGGCGGCGAACGCCTTCGAAGGCGTCTCCGTCGGCAACGGCGACGGCGTCTTCCGCAACCCCCGCTACTACCGCCACCTGTGGAATCCGCTCCGGCCCTCCTGGGGTGAGCGCTACAGCGAGGTGGTCGGCCGGATGCGGGAGGCGATCCTGGCCGCCCGCAGGGCGGCGCGGGGACACGAGGCGGTGCTGGTCAGCCACCAGCTCCCCATCTGGGTCATCCGGCTCGCCGCCGAGCGCAGGCCGCTCCCGCACGACCCGCGCCGCAGGCAGTGCGGGCTCGCCAGCGTCACCAGTTTCTGCTTCGAGGGCGACCGGCTGGCCAGCGTGGGATACGCCGAGCCGGCGGCCGCGCTCGTCAGACGCCCCACTGTGCCGGGCGCGTGACCCCGCCGGTAGAGTGGCTGCTCTACCGCTTGTAGTAGTACAGGGAGACCGTCCTTCGATGCGCGCCAGACCGCTCGCCGCCGCCCTGTTGCTCGCCGTCGCGGCGGCCGGATGCGCCGGAAGCCAGGCATCCCAGCCGCAGGCGGGCGACACCCGGTTCATCGCCGGAGACGGCAAGGTCACCGTCTTCGAGGCGGCCGGACGCAAGGCGGCCCCCGCGGTCGAGGGAACGACCCTGGACGGCGCCGCGGCCTCGCTCGCCGCGCACCGGGGCAAGGTCGTGGTGCTCAACTTCTGGGCCTCCTGGTGCGCGCCCTGCCGCGCCGAGGCCCCGGTCCTGGCGGACATCGCGGCCAAGACCAAGGCCGATGGCGTGGAGTTCCTCGGCGTCGACTTCAAGGACGACAAGGCCAGGGCGCTCGCCTTCGAGCGCACCGAGAAGCCCGGCTACCCGAGCATCTTCGACCAGCCGGGCAAGATCGCGCTCGCCTTCCAGGGCACGGTCCCCCCGGCCGCCATCCCGTCGACGCTGATCATCGACCGGCAGGGCCGGATCGCCGCCCGCGCCCTGGGCGCGGTCAAGTACAGCGACCTCCTCGCCGCCGTCACCAGGATCACCGATGAGAGATAACCCGGGACGCCCCCGGTGAACGCCGACCTGGCGAGCACGGTGGCGAGCGGCTCCCTGGCGCTGGCCCTGCCGATCGCGGTCGCCGCGGGACTGGTGTCGTTCCTGTCGCCGTGCGTGCTGCCGCTGGTCCCCGGCTACCTGTCCTACGTGACCGGGATGAGCTCCGACCCCCGGCGGGGCCGGATGACGCTGGGCATCGTGCTGTTCGTGCTCGGCTTCGCGGCCGTGTTCGTGGCCCAGGGCGCGCTCCTCGGCGGCCTGGGCGCGGCGCTGTTCGGCAACGCCGAGGGCATCACCCGGGTGCTCGGAGCACTGACGATCGTGCTCGGGCTCGCCTTCATGGGGCTGGTCCCGGGGCTGCAGCGCGAGGTCCGCGTCCACCGGCTCCCGGCCGCCGGGCTCGCCGGCGCGCCGCTGCTCGGCATGGTGTTCGGCCTCGGCTGGACCCCCTGCATCGGCCCCACGCTCGGGGTCGTGCTCACCCTCGGCGTGACCGAGGGCAGCGCGGGGCGCGGCGCGCTCCTCGCCTTCGGCTACGCGCTCGGCCTCGGCCTGCCGTTCGTGGCGGCCGGGCTGGCCTACCGCAGGGCGCTGCACACGTTCAAGGCGGTCCGCCGCCACTCGCAGCTGATCACACGGGTGGGCGGGGCCATGCTGGTCACCGTCGGCCTGCTGCTCGTCACCGGGCTCTGGGGGGAGCTCGTCGCGGCGATGCAGGTGTGGATCGGCGGATTCCAACCGGTGATCTGATGACCCTTACCGACGGCAGGCCCGGCGAGAAGGCCGAGTCCCGCCCCGCGGCGCTGGGCGCGGCGGGCTGGGCGCGCTGGTTCTGGCGCACCCTCACCTCGATGCGGACCGCGCTGATCCTGCTGTTCCTGTTCGCGCTGGCCTCGATCCCGGGGTCGATCTGGCCGCAGCGCGGCGTCTCGGACGCCAAGGTCGCGCAGTACTACGACGACAGCCCCGCGCTGGCCGAGTGGCTGGACCGGTTCTGGCTGTTCGACGTGTTCAAGGCGCCGTGGTTCGCGGCGATCTACCTGCTGCTGTTCGTCTCGCTGATCGGCTGCGTGCTCCCGCGCACCGCGGCCCACCTGCGCGAACTGCGCCGCAAGCCGCCCGCGGCGCCGCGCAACCTGGCCCGGCTTCCGCAGCACGCCGTACTCGATGGCGACCTGACCGTGCAGGAGGCGGCGCGGCGGCTGCGCGGGCTCCGGTTCCGGGTGGCCACCGGGCCGGACTGGGTCGCGGCGGAGAAGGGCTACCTGAAGGAGACCGGCAACCTGCTGTTCCACGTCGCGCTGCTCGGCCTGCTGCTCGCGGTCGGGGCCGGCGCGCTGTACGGCTACCGCGGCAACGTGCTGGTCGTGGAGGGCGACGGGTTCGCCAACACCGTCGCGGCCTACGACCGCTACATGCCCGGCCAGCAGGTGAACGCCGAGTCGCTGGAGCCGTTCTCGTTCACGGTGGAGGACTTCCAGGCCACCTACATCGCCCAGGGCGCCAAGCGGGGCCAGGCGCTGGACTACTCGGCGAGGCTCTCGGTGAGCGACGCGCCGGGGGCGCCGGAACGGGACTACGAGCTGAAGGTCAACGAGCCGCTCGACGTGAACGGCACCCTGACCTACCTGATCGACCACGGCTACGCGCCCACCTTCAAGATCACCGATGGTCAGGGGCAGGTCGCCTTCGAAGGGTCGGTGCCCTGCCTGGTCGTGCAGCCGGCGACGTTCACCTCCGAGTGCGTCATCAAGGTGCCCGACGCCCTGCCCGAGCAGCTCGGCCTCATGGTGGCCTTCCTGCCCACCACGGTCCCGGCCGAGGGCGGCGAGTGGGTGTCGGTCTTCCCCGGCGCCGCGAACCCGACCGCGCAGGTGTACGGTGCCTTCGCCGGTGACCTCGGCATGGGGGACGGCCGTCCCCAGTCGGTCTACGAGATCCCGCCGGAGATCCTCAAGAAGATGAAGCCGCTGGTCATGAAGGCCGACCCGCTGGCCGAGGGCGAGAAGCTCGAACTGCCGGGCGGGGCCGGCACGATCGAGTTCACCGGCGTCAAGGAGTGGGTCGCCCTCCAGATCACCCACGACCCGGGCCGGCTGCCCGCGCTGCTGTCGGCGGCCCTGGCCACCGCGGCGCTGGTGTTCTCCCTGACCGTCCGCCGCCGGCGCGTGTGGGTGCGGATCGGGACCGGGGACGGGCCCGCCGAGGCGGGCGGTCTCACCCGCACCGAAGGCGGTGACTTCGGCGAGGAGTTCGCCGGGATCGTCGCCGCCCTGAATCAAGGCTCTACCCCTGGAGTGAAGGATGCCCGCTGAGGTCGATCCCGGTCTCGCCGCGCTGAGCGATCAGCTCGTCCTGGTGGCGGTGGTGTGCTACGCCGTCGCGATGATCGGTTACGCGCTGGATCTCGCCTTCGCCCGGAGCGCGGCGGTCCCCCCGTCCGAGGCGGAGGCGGAACCCGTGCTCGCCGCGGCCGGCGTTCCCGCGGACGCCGGGAAGGCCGTCGCGGCGCCTCCGGGACCGGTCGAGGGGGCGCGGAGGGCGGCGCCGCGGCCGAGGCGGACACGGGGAACACGGGGGACGCGGGGGAGGCCGTCGCGGACTCCGGTACGGCGGGCGGGAGCGGCGCGGAGCAGGCCCCGCCCGGCTGGGTGCTCCGGGCCGGTCCGGCCGCGGTCGCGCTGAGCTGGCTCGGTCTCGTCCTGAACGCCGGGGCCCTGCTCACCCGGGGCCTGGCCGCGGACCGGTGGCCCTGGGGCAACATGTACGAGTTCGTGGTCGCCATGTGCCTGGCGGCCATGGGCGCGTTCCTGCTGATGCAGCTGCGCTACCCGGTCCGCTTCCTGGGCGCCTTCGTCACCGCGGCCTCGGCCCTCGGGCTGGGCTTCGCCGTGCACTCCCTGCACGTGGACGCCGCCCCCGCGATGGTCGCGCTGAACTCCTACTGGATCGCCATCCACGTCTCGGCCGCGATCATCGCCAGCGGCCTGTTCATCGTGGCCGGGGCCTGCGGCGTCATCTTCATGATCCGGCACGAGGCCGCCGACCACCTGCCGTCCCGGCAGGAGCTGGAGCGGGTCGCGCACCGGGCCATTGTGATCGGCTTCCCGATCTGGACCTTCGCCGTCATCGCCGGCGCGCTCTGGGCGGACAAGGCCTGGGGCCGCTACTGGGGCTGGGACCCCAAGGAGATCTGGGCGTTCATCACCTGGATCGTCTACGCCGGTTACCTGCACGCCCGGGCGACCGCCGGCTGGAAGGGCAGGGCGGCAATGATCGTGCAGCTGGTCGCCTTCGCCTGCCTGCTCTTCAACCTCATCGGGGTGAACATCTTCATCGGCGGCCTGCACTCCTACGCCGAGGTGCCCTGACGGCCGGCGTCCGCCGTACGGCCTCGGACCGGGCGGCCGGCTCCGCCGTGCGGTCGCCGGCCGTACGGTCAGTCCTCGTCGCGCAGGCGCCGGTCGAGGTCGCGCAGGAAGTCGGGGTCGTCGTCGGGGCGCGGGGGGCCTGCTGTCCCGGCTGCTGACCGCGGAGGC
>NZ_CDRNDK010000260.1:0-9040 GCF_977012225.1 Planomonospora algeriensis
CCTCGGCGGAGCCGGCTGCGGGCGCCTCGGCGAAGCCGTTCCCCTGGATCGGCGCCTCGGGGTGGGCGTGGCCCGGGAACGAGCCGCCCTGCGGCTGGTGGAAGGGGGTCTGCGGCGCGGGCTCGTGCGCCTGGGGGGCGGCGCCGTACGCCGCGGGGGCCGCGCCGTACTCCGTCGGCCGCCCGCCGAAGCCCCCGTCGGGGCGGAACCCCGGGGTGTCCCAGGACTGCACGGGACGGGCCCCGGCCGCCGGGGCGTTCGCCGCGGCCTTCGGGAGCAGGAAGAGGATGGCGAGCACGGCCAGCGCGAGCATGGGCACGTTCAGGAGGAGGAACTCCACCTTGCCCATGAAGCCCGTGTCGCCGGCGAACACGCCGCCCAGCAGTCCGATGACGCCGAACAGGACGGCGAGGCCGAGCGTGGCCACGGCTATCTGGGCCATCAGCTTGAGCCGCGCGACCGCCGGGCCGAGGCCGCCCGCCAGCAGGACCGCGCCGACGAGCAGGGCGACGGTCACCGGCGAGACGAGCTGCTGGAGGAACAGGGCCGCGCGCAGCGCGAAGGACGACCCGCCGAGCGACGAACCGAACAGCAGCCGCTCGATGCCGACGACCACGCTCCCGGACGCCGCGCGACCATGAGCCAGGCGGCGGGCTCCCGGAGCCGGCCCGCATCGACGTTGATCACAATTACCCCCATTAGGGTCCTTGGGTAAACCCGGGCCAAGTTTTACACATGGCCGACTTCAGCGTCGGTGGACCCAGGAAGCTCTTGAATCCCACAAGTGTCCCATTACTCGGTATTCACCGCGAATTTGGACGCCCCGTGAGAGGATCCGCCACCCGGCGCGCCCCTCCCGATGATCAGCGGAAACCGTTCCCGCGCTGGTCGCGCCCCGGACGCGGACCTTCGGACCGGAGCGGCGCGGGCCGGTGGGAGACTGGACGGCATGCGCATCGTGTCCCTCGCCGGCGGCATCGGCGGCGCCCGCTTCCTGCGGGGCCTGCTGGCCGCCGCCCCCGACGCCGAGATCACCGTCATCGGCAACACCGGTGACGACATCACCCTGTACGGCCTGCGGGTCTGCCCCGACCTCGACACCGTGATGTACACCCTGGGCGGCGGCATCGACGAGGAGCAGGGCTGGGGACGGCGGGACGAGTCGCACGTCGTCAAGGAGGAGCTCGCCGCCTACGGCGTCGAGCCGCAGTGGTTCGGCCTGGGCGACCGCGACTTCGCCACCCACATCGTGCGCACCCGGATGCTCGACGCCGGATACCCCCTCTCGCAGGTCACCGAGGCCCTGTGCGCCCGCTGGAACCCCGGCGTGCGGCTGATCCCGATGAGCGACGACCGCACCGAGACCCACATCGTGATCAACGACGCGCAGGGCCGCCGGGCCGTGCACTTCCAGGAGTGGTGGGTGCGGATGCGCGCCTCCGTCCCGGCCGAGCGCATCCTCCTGGTCGGCGCCGACGAGGCGGAGCCCGCGCCCGGCGTGCTCCAGGCCATCGAGGAGGCCGACGCGGTGATCCTGCCGCCCTCCAACCCGGTGGTCAGCATCGGCACGATCCTGCAGATCAAGGGCATCCGCGAGGCGCTGGAGGGCAAGACCGTCGTCGGCGTCTCCCCCATCGTCGGGGGCGCCCCGGTCCGCGGCATGGCCGACGCCTGCCTGACCGCGATCGGCGTGGAGACGACCGCCCAGGCGGTCCTGGAGCTGTACGGCGCGGCGCTCGTCGACGGCTGGCTGGTCGCCGAGGAGGACGCCGGGGTCGCCCTGGACGGCGTCCGGGTCGAGGCCAGGCCGCTGATCATGCACGACGCCGAGGCGGCCGCCGCCATCGCCCGCGCCGCCCTCGACCTCGCCACCGAGCTCTCCGCCGCGCGGACGCGACCGGACGGCGGCACGGGCACCGGCACCGGCACCGGCACCGGCGGGGACACCGGTGGCAGCGGGGACACCGGCCTCGGCGGCGGCGCCGGGGAGGAGGCCCGATGAGCAGGATCCGGCGCTTCCGGCAGGACGAGGCCGAGCCCTCCGAGGTCCGGATCGAGGTCTTCGCGGTCGACGGCATCCCCGAGGTGCGGGAGGGCGACGACGTCGGCGCGCTGATCGCCGACGCCCGGCCCGACCTGCGCGACGGCGACATCCTCGTGGTCACCTCCAAGATCCTGAGCAAGGCGGAGGGCCGGGTCCGCCGGGACGCCACCCGCGCCGAGGCCATCCGGGACGAGACCGCCCGGGTCGTGGCCCGGCGCGGCGAGACCGTGATCGCGCAGACCTCGCACGGCTTCGTCATGGCCGCCGCCGGTGTGGACGCCTCCAACACCGAGCCCGGCACCATCGTGCTGCTCCCCGCCGACCCCGACGCCTCCGCCCGGGCCGTGCGCGCGAGCGTCCGGGACCGGCTCGGCGTCTCGGTCGGCGTGGTCGTCTCCGACACCTTCGGCCGCCCCTGGCGCAACGGCCAGACCGACATGGCCGTCGGCGTCGCCGGGGTGCCGCCCATGCTCGACTACCGCGGCCTGTCCGACGACCACGGCAACGCGCTCGAGGTCACCGTGACCGCCATCGCCGACGAGTTCGCCGCCGCCGGCGACCTGGTCAAGGGCAAGCTCGCGCAGACCCCGGTGGCGGTCGTCCGGGGCATGGCCGAGTACACCACCGCCGACGACGGCCCCGGCGTCCGCGAGGTCGTCCGCCAGTCCGAGGAGGACATGTTCCGGTACGGCTCACGCGACGTGGTCTTCGCCCGCCGTACGATCCGGGAGTTCTCCGCCGAGCCGGTCGACGGCGCCAAGGTGCGGCGGGCGGTGGAGGCGGCCATCGCCGCGCCCGCGCCGCACCACACGACGCCGTGGCGGTTCGTGCTGCTGGAGTCCGCCGGGATCCGGGAGAAGCTGCTCGACGCCATGCGCGAGGCGTGGATCGCCGACCTGCGCGGGGACGGCTTCTCCGCGGAGTCGATCGCCAAGCGGGTCCGCCGCGGCGACGTGCTGCGCAACGCGCCCTACCTGGCCGTGCCCTGCCTGGTGATGGACGGCTCGCACACCTACCGCGACGACCGCCGCAATGCCGCCGAGCGGGAGATGTTCGTGGTCGCGACGGGCGCCGGGGTGCAGAACTTCCTGGTCCAGCTCGCCGTGGAGGGTCTGGGCTCGGCCTGGGTGTCGTCCACCATGTTCTGCCGCGAGGTGGTCCGCGAGGTGCTCGGCCTGCCCGCGGACTGGGATCCGATGGGCGCCGTCGCCATCGGCCGCCCCGCCGCCCCGCCGCGCGACCGCGCCCCCCCGCGCCGCCGCCGACTTCACCGTCACGTTGTAGGGCGGACCCTCGGGGTCCGGGAGCCGACGAGCCGAGAAGTGTAAATCGACTTACGCTCCTTGACGTAAGTGATTTACGCTCCTCCACAGGAGGTCATCGTGTGATCGGCTACGGTGGCCGGTCATGAGGTTTCTCATCGTCGGCGGCAGCGGTCTCCTCGGCGGCGAACTCGTCCGGCGGTGCTCGGCGGCCGGGCACGAGGTGGCCGCGACCTACCTGACCCGGCCGGGAGAGAGCGCGGGTGTCGAGTGGTCGCCGCTCGATGTGCGCCGGCGGGAGGACGTCGACGCGCTGATCGGCGCGTTCCGCCCGGAGGCGGTCGTCAACGCCGCGTACCGGCAGGCGGACTGGACGACCACGGCCGTCGGAGCCGCGAACGTGGCTCTCGCCGCCTCCGCGGCGGGCGGGCGCCTGGTCCACGTGTCCAGCGACGCGGTCTTCTCCGGTGCCGCGATCCGCTACGACGAGACGTGCGTCCCCGACCCGATCACCCCGTACGGCGCGGCCAAGGCCGCCGCCGAGACGGCGGTGACCGCGATCGCGCCGACCTCGGTGATAGCCCGGACATCCCTGATCATCGGCGACGGCGGTTCCCCGCACGAGGCGCTGGTGCATTCCCTGGCCACCGGCCGGAGGCAGGGAGTGCTGTTCACCGACGACGTGCGCTGTCCCGTGCATGTCGCCGATCTCGCCGCGGCGCTCCTCGAACTCGCCGTATCCGGGTATCACGGCGTCCACCACGTCGCCGGAGCCGACGCGGTGAGCCGGTACGAACTGGGATCGCTCATCGCCCGGCGCGACGGACTCGACCCGGACCGGCTGCCCTCAGGCCGGCGAGCGGACTCCGGCGTGCCCGGCCCGCTGGACGTGCGCCTGGAGTGCGGCACGACCCAGCGGCGGCTCCGCACCAGGCTGCGCGGCGCGCGGCGGTTCCTGCGATGAGGCGTTCACCGGCGACCCCGGCCTTCGAACAGGTGAGGCAGGAAAGGTGACGGGCCGCCCCGACATCGTGGCTGACCAGCCGGTAGACAACAAGCGAAGCGGCCCTCAGGCCTCCCGATGATCATGCCTGCCAACCGTATCATCGGGTCTCAGCGCAGGCTTCAGCTCTCGGGGTCGGCTCCGGCATCCGATGTCACAGCGAAGGCCACCGAGGTGAGAACCTGTCCGTCGACCTCGAGGCTCCACGTATAACGCCGGCCTGGCAGCAGAGGAAGCCGGGGAACCGTGACGGCGAAGCTGTTGTGGATGTCGACTGACCGGACGGCGTCATCGACCGTGGCCGCTGCGCCACTGAGTTCCATGGCTCCGGTGTACTCGACCGGCCGTTCCTTCCCCGGAGTTCCGGCAGTGACAGGCCTGCCGTCGTCATCGAGCAGCCGAAGGGCGAAGACCCGTCGTGTGGCCGCCTCCTCCCAGGACGCGCGGACGAAAACCGCCAGCGCACTCTGCGGCAGCTTCGTGTCGGTGGCCGACCAGTCGCCACCCAATATGTTGATCTTTCCGCTGGAACCGTCATGCTGCGCCGCATCACACAGCACGATGAATGCCTGCATCAGGCGCTCTCCTGCACGAACTCAATATTCAGGAGGGGGGCGGTGGAGGTTCCGGCAGCCGACACCGCTGAGGTCCCGCCTCCGCCTTGGAACGGAAGGAGCAGCGGAGGGGTCGTCCAGGTCTGAGGATCGCTCCGGACGACCCGGTCCACGATCGTCACCTGAGGGTCGAGCCACCCTTCCAACGCCTCCCGAACCAGGCGCTTGGCATCGGCAAGCGTCCGACTCCGCACATCGAGATCGGGCAGATCCGGCGAGACCGCACGCCAGCCGTGACGCAGGCGCCGGTATTCGACCCGAACACTCCGCCGATCCCGTACGACCTCCACCGGTGTGGCATGTCGGACGATCTCTTCCACGTCATCCCACGAGAGACCGTCCTCGTCACCCCACAACCCAGGTTCTCCAGTCACACACGTCATCATGCCCCCCCTCCGTTCCCATGCCTACATCTCCCGCAGGATGGCGGTACCGAGCCGGTAGATTCCCTCCGCCCGATCGACGGGGTAGAGAAAGGCCTGGAACTGCTGTCCGTTCCGCGTCCCGGCATAGACGATCACGCGAGTCCCGTACAGCTCGTGCGTCTGTTCGTGACCGACGACGTCCCGGCCGTAGATCAACGCAGCACGAACCTCCGCGCCTGTCAGGTTGTGCTTGGTCCGGATCTTGTCCTCGATGGCATCCGGGATGTCCACCTGAGAGATGTAGATCCGCTTCACGGACAGGGAGCATGACACAGGCAGAGCCCTCCATGAAGCGAATCGGATGCATTCGATCACTCTCTGCTTACATCGCGACCATGGCGGGCCTTTTTGTCGACCGTCTCGGTGACATCGAATCCGTCTGCTTCAGGGCACTCTCAGCCACACTACGATCATGCCTTGAACTGGGGAAACGCGTTCAGGCGTCATGTTTCATTCGGAATCTGCCGAGCAGGTCAGTCGGAATCTGCCGAATAGATCGTTCGATATCTGCCGAGTACCCCCACCGAGAAGTGCCGCAGGTCCGGCCGTCCTGCCGGTGGACCGGCCCTTCGCCCGGTCCAGGCGGCCGGGCCTGGTACGGCCTCCCCGACGGCCGGTCGCCGCTGCCGGATCCCGGCCGGGCCGGGGAGGTCAGGCCTTGCGGCAGGTGGGGTGGCAGAGGCGGCGGGCGAGGGCGGAGAGGAAGACGTCGATGATCTCGCCGGGTTCCCGGGCGACGTGCAGGGAGCCGTTGGTGATCGAGGCGACCTGGTCGAGGGTGGTCCGGTCGAGGTCGTCGCCGAAGGCCAGCACGACGACCTGGACGGGGTACTGCGGGTCCCACTCCTCGCGCAGCTTCTCCGCCAGCTCCCCGCCGGAGATCCCCTTGCCGTCGTCCTTGCCCGCGGTGATGACCAGGAGCGTGTTGTTCATGCCCTCGTCGTAGGCCCCGGTCAGCTCGCGGAACCCGGCCAGGATCGAGTCGTGCAGGGAGCTGTCCCGCTTCGCGTCGGCGCGCAGGGTCCGGGTGAGCTCCTCCAGGCGGCTGCGCCGGATGACCTGCCCGTCCTCGGCCTCGGTGATCGGGCCGAGTCCCACCCGCTCGCGGTGGTCGCCGCCCGAACCCTTGGCGTCGGCGAACTCCCACATGCCCATGTGGGTCGAGTTCGGGAAGAGCTGCAGGCCCAGCCGGGCGGCCTCCAGGGCGACCGTCAGCTTGGTCCGCCCCTTGTCCCCCTTGATCGGCTCGGCCATGTGCCGGGAGGCGTCGGCCAGGACCAGGATGTTGGTCGGCGGGGCCAGCCTGCTCCACGCCTCCAGCGCCTCGTCGATCACCGCGGGCACGATGGTCGGGCGGGTGCGGGGCGCCGCGGTGGGGATCTCGGGACCGGGCGAGTAGGGGCCCAGGCTGCCGTCGGCCGAGCGGAAGCCCGCCCGCCGTACCGCGTCCTGGGTCTCCGCGGAGCGGAGCCAGGAGGCGAAGGCCCGGGAGCCGGCCGCCTTGGCCGGGTCGCCGGAGGTGACCACGTAGGGGTAGTCCAGGTTGATGGTCCCCTCGCGGGGGTGGAGCGCGACCAGCGGGTCGGCGGAGGGCCGCCGGTTGTGCTCCCAGACCGACTGCTCGGGGACGATCACGACGGGTCGCTTCCAGAAGGAGCGCTCGTCGATCGCGTCGAGCATGCTGCGGTAGTCGGGCGCCGCCCCGGCCTGTGCCCATCGGACGAACGCGGTGAGCGCCCGGTCGGCCTCGGCCCCGCTGCCCACCACGTCCCGGGCCGCGGCCACGGTGGCGATGCCGGCCCCGGCGAGCGACGGGTCGGGGACGCGGACCACGTCGGGCTCGTTCGCGGTGGGCTGGACGCGGCCCCGAGTGGTCGGCGGGAAGACCATCCGCCAGTTCATCTCTGTCCTGCCGACCGCGAACCGCTTGGCCAGTGAGTCCCGGGTGGCGAAGACCAGGGGCGAGGTGGCCATCACGGTCTCGGTGCCCGCCAGGTCGGCCGCGCCCTGCTTGCGGGCCAGCCGGATCCAGGCGGAGGAGTCGGAGATCCAGCCGTCGGGGCGGGCGGCGAGCACGCCCGCGGTGTCCCCGATCAGGGTCCGCAGCACGGTGGCCGGGGGCTGCTCGGTGACCTGCACCAGCACGCACCGGCCGTCGACCTCGGTCCTGCTCGCGTTGAACCGCCCCGCCGCGTCCATCACCGTGGGGGCGATGTCCACCGCGGCGGCGACGTCCACCAGGACCGACTCTCCGGAGCAGTCGGCGCCGATCCGGTCCGTGATCACCACCACGGCCCCGGCGGCGGCGACCGCCAGGGCCACCGCGGCGAGTGAAACACGTGTCAGTGCCTGGTGCCGGCGCCTCTCGGCGCCGGCGGCCACGCGATGTCGACCGGAAGAGGGCACGCTGGTACCTCTCGCTTCAGGGGAGTGACAATTCTCCCAAGATCCCCCTTACCGAGCGCAAGTCAACAGAGAACTTGTTATAGACGCTCAAGCGGCACGAAGTTACGCACACTTTGACAAACGCCGTCGCTGGCCGCCGCGGCGGCCAGCCGCTCCGCGCTCGGCACGCCGTACGAGGTGGTCCGCTGGCGCACCGGCCGCCCGGTCGGGGCGACCATGGCGGCGAGCTCGGTGATCGTCTTGAACGAGCCGTTCTCCGACCCGGCCATCCGGCTGATCGTCTCCTCCATCAGCGTGCCGCCCAGGTCGTTGACCCCGCCGGAGAGCACCTGGCGGCACAGGTCGTCGCGGAGCTTCACCCAGGAGCACTGGATGTTGCCGATCGCGCCGTGCAGCAGGATGCGGGCCAGCGCGTGCACGGCCCGGTTCTCCCGCGCGGTCGGCCCGGGGCGGGCGATCCCGGCCAGGTAGATGGGCGCGCTGTGGTGCACGAACGGCAGCAGCACGAACTCGGAGAACCCGCCGGTCTCCTCCTGGATGCGGCGGATGAGGCGGATGTGCCGGACCCAGTGGGCGTGCGTGTCGACGTGGCCGTACATCATCGTGGAGGTCGTCGGGATGCCGAGCCGGTGGGCGGTGGTGATGACCTCCACCCATTCGGCGGCGGGCAGCTTGCCCTTGGTCAGCACCCAGCGCACCTCGTCGTCGAGGATCTCCGCCGCGGTGCCCGGCAGGGAGTCCACGCCGGACTCCTTGGCCGCGGCCAGCCAGTCCGCGACGGACAGGTTCGTCCGGCTGGCGCCGTTGACGACCTCCATCGGGGAGAAGGCGTGCACGTGCATCTCCGGCACCCGCGCCTTGACCGCCCGGGCGATGTCGAAGTAGGCGGTGCCCGGCAGGTCGGGGTGGATGCCGCCCTGCATGCACACCTCGGTCGCCCCGGCCCGCCACCCCTCCTCGGCCCGGTCGGCGACCTGGTCGAGCGAGAGCGTGTAGGCGTCGGCGTCGGTACGGCGCTGCGCGAAGGCGCAGAACCGGCAGCCGGTGTAGCAGACGTTGGTGAAGTTGATGTTCCGGTTGACGACGTAGGTCACCTCGTCGCCGGCGGCCTCGCGGCGCAGGCCGTCCGCGATCCGGCAGAGCTCGTCCAGCCCCGCGTCGTCGGCCCCGGCTCCGTCCGGTCCCCCGGCGAGGCCGAGCAGGGTCAGCGCCTCGGTCTCGGTCAGCCCCGCGGGATCGGCCTCCGCCCGGCGCAGCGCCCGCAGCACGTCCCCGGCGACGGCGCG
>NZ_CDRNDK010000261.1:0-9031 GCF_977012225.1 Planomonospora algeriensis
CCCGCCGTCCGCGGATCGGCCGCCGGGCGTCGCCGGGAGAGCGGGCCGGGGTCAGCCCCCCGCCTGCGGCACGACCGGGCCCTCGCTGGCCTGGACCAGGACGAAGCCCTGCCCCTGGAAGGCGAGCTGCACGGCCTCGCCGCTCCCGCGCCCGATGAGCGCCTTCGCCTTGAAGGTGCGGTTGACCCCCACCTGCAGCGAGGTGCTCCAGCAGACCGCCGACTGGCCGTCGGCGTAGGTCGGGCCCCGGGAGGCGTCGAGCATCGCAGGCGTGCCGTGCACGGTGACCGCCACCCAGCCGGTGCCGGAGACCGTGGTGTTGAACAGGCCGCCGGCGGCGATGCCCGCGCCCTGCACCCGGTTGATGTCCCAGGACAGGTGCGGGTCGAAGGCCAGCAGGTTCCTGCCGTTGACGGTGATCGCCTCGTTCTCCAGGTAGAACAGGTGCACGTCTTGGGCGTCGTCGGCGAGGAAGAGCACGCCCTGCCCGCGCACCCGCATCAGCGGCGCGCCCTCGCCGGTGACCATCTTCTTCAGGAACTTGCCGACGCCGCCGCCCTCGTAGTCGAAGTCCATCTGTCCCTGGAAGGCGACCATCGAGCCCTGCCGGGCCAGCACGTCCTCCCCGTTCAGCTGCACGCGCAGCATCTTGGGGTTCTGCAGGGTGAAGTGGCCGGGGATCTGGCCCTGGTCCAGGTTGCCGAAGAACGAACTGCGCACGGGGGACGCCTCTTCTGAATCAGACGGAACGGTCATCCGTTCAGCGATCGGGGCGACCGGAGAGTTCCCGGTACGGGCCCCGCCGCGCACCGCCGTACGCCGCCGCGCACCGCCGTACGGCACAGGCTGGACCGGCTGACGGGGGAGCCGTGCGGGGAGGGCGGGGGAGGGCGGCGAGTTGCCCAAGGGCCTCGGCGGGTTTCGGCAGGGTGCGCCGATTCGCGGGCTCGGCGCGACTGGGTAGACACGGGGGCATGCGCAGCGTCCGTATCGGCGTCGACACCGGGGGCACGTTCACCGACGTGGTCGTGGTGGACGAGCAGACCGGTGAGATCACCACCACCAAGACCCCCTCCACCCCGGCCGACCCGGCCGAGGGCTTCATGGCGGGCATCCGCAAGGTGCTCGGCCCGGCCGGAGACGGGGTGACCGTCTCGGCGGTGGTGCACGGCACCACGGTCGCCACCAACCAGCTCCTCGAGGACCGCATCGCCGACCTCGGCTTCGTCACCACCGAGGGCTTCGAATCCGTCCTGGAGATCGCCCGGCAGAGCGTCCCGGACGGCTACGGCAACTCCTACTTCTGGGTGAAGCCGCCCCGCATCGTCCCGGCGCACCGGGTCAAGGCCGTCGGCGGGCGGCTGGACCACACCGGCGCCGAGGTCCGTCCGTTCGACACCGCGGGGGCCGTCGCCGCCGCCCGCTGGTTCCGGGAGCGGGGGATCACCGCGATCGGCGTGTGCTTCCTGCACTCCTACGCCGACCCCGCGCACGAGCTGCGCATGCGCGAGGTCCTGGAACGCGAGCACCCCGAGGCGGTCGTCTCGATCTCCAGCGACGTGCTGCGCGAGTACCGCGAGTACGAGCGGTCGGTCACCACGCTCGTGGACGCCGCGGTCAAACCGACCATGCGCCGCTACCTGGCCCGCCTGTCCGAGCGCCTCGGCATGCCGTTCTCGGTGATGAAGAGCAACGGCGGCGTGCTCTCGGCGGCCGAGGTGGCGCACCAGCCGATCACCACCGTGCTCTCCGGGCCGGCCGCGGGCGCGCTCGGCGCCGCGCTGGTCGCCTCCGCCGCAGGGCACCCGTCGGTGATCACCCTGGACGGCGGCGGCACCTCCACCGACGTCGCCGTCGTGCTCGACGGGGAGCCGTCGCTCACCACCGAGGGCGGCGTCGGCCGCTACCCGTGCAAGATCCCGATGATCGACATCGTGACCGTGGGCGCGGGCGGCGGGTCGGTCGCGTGGATCTCGCCCGAGGGCACGCTCAAGGTGGGCCCGGCCTCCGCCGGCGCGACCCCGGACCCGTCTGCTACGGCCGGGGCGGCGCCGAGGTCACCGTCACCGACGCGCACGTCTTCCTCGGCCGGGTCCCCGCGCACCTGCTCGGCGGGGAGGTCCCGCTCGACGCCGACGCCGCCCGGCGGGCCGTGGAGGCGCTGGCGGCCGAACTCGGGCTGCCCCCCGAGCGCGCGGCGACCGGCGTCCTGGAGATCAGCGCGTTCAACCAGTCGAACGCCATCCGCCGGATCACCGTCAAGCGCGGCCTGGACGTGCGCGACTTCCCGATGGTGGCCTTCGGCGGCTCGGGGCCGCTGCTGGTCTGCCGCCTGATCGACATCCTCGGCCTGCCGTCGGTGATCGTCCCGCCCGACCCCGGCAACGTCTCGGCGTTCGGCCTGCTCACCGTGGACGTCAAGAACGACTACGTGCGCACCTTCGTCACCCGCGACCTGCCCGAGGAGACCGCCGCGGAGATCTTCGGCGAGCTGGAGGGGCGGGCGGCCGAGGCGCTGGCGCGCGAGGGCTTCACCGAGCCCGTCCTCGCGCGCAGCGCCGACCTGCGCTACTACGGCCAGGCCTACGAGGTCCGGGTGCCGGCCCCGGCCGGGCCGCCGGACGCGGCCTGGCGCGCCGAGGTGCTGGACCGCTTCCACGAGGCGCACCGCGCGCTCTACGGGTACGGCTACCGCGACGACCCCCGGCACGGCGTCGAGTGGGTCAACCTCCGCGTCTCCGGGATCGGCCCCATCACCCGCCCGGTGATCGCCGAACGCCCGCCGCGCGACCCGTGCGACCCGCCCCTCGCCCCGGCCGGCGCCCGCACCGTGCACTTCGACGAGGACCGGGCCGCCGGGGAGGACGGCAGGCGGGACACGCCGGTCTTCCGCCGCGGCGACCTGCGCCCCGGCGACGTGGTCCGCGGCCCCGCGGTGGTCGAGGAGTACGGTTCCACGCTCCCGGTGCACCCGGGTTTCACCGCCGCGGCCGACGGCCGCGGCAACCTCGTGGTCCGCCGCGAGCCGAGCGAGAGGGCAGGAGCATGACGGCCGCCGACCCGGTGCTGGTGGAGATCGTCGAGGGCACGCTCGCCTCGGTGGAACGGGAGGTCGAGACCGCGATCGCGCGCACCGCCCGCTCCCCGATGATCCGCGACGCGCACGACTTCCGCGCGGGCATCCACGACGTACGGCTGCGCAAGCTGACCGGCCGGTCCTACTCCGCGCTGGTCCAGCCGGTCGTCCGCGACTTCCCGGTGGCGGAGATGAACCCGGGCGACGTGTTCTTCCACAACGACGTCTACCTGTCGGAGGGCGGCATCGGCCACCTGCCGGACCTGTGCGTCACCGTCCCGGTCTTCCACGGCGGCGAGGTCGTCGCGTTCGTGCAGGCCTTCGGGCACCACGACGACATCGGCGGCTCCTGCCCGGGGTCGATGCCGTCGGGCGCGCGGAGCGTGTTCGAGGAGGGGCTGATGGTCCCGCCGATCAGGCTCTGGGACCGGGGCGTGCCCAACCGGGCCGCGCTGACCATCATGACGCGCAACTCCCGGATGCCCGACTCGCTCGCCGGCGACCTGGACGCCGAGTGCTCGGCCTGCCTGATGGGCGCGCGGCGCCTTGAGGAGCTGTTCGACCGCTACGGGCGCGAGGCCGTCGAGGACTGCTTCGAGGCGATCCTGGCCACGACCACCGAGACGTTCCGCCGGGAGCTGCTGGCGAAGATCCCCGAGGGCACGCACGTGTGGGAGGACTACGCCGAGCACGACGGCGTGGACCCGCCCCGGCTGCACGCCCAGCGCATCACCCTCACCGTCGACCACACCGCCGAGCGGCCCCTGGTCATCGACTTCACCGGGACCTCCCCGCAGGCCAAGGGGCCGATCAACCACGCGGGCGACTACGCCGACGGGGTGTTCCTGAAGAAGTGGCTCGCCCCGATCCTGCGCAACCTCGCCGACACCCCCGAGCGGATGGCCGAACTCGACGTCAACGAGGGCGTCGTCCCGCTGATCGAGATGCGCTTCCCGGCCAAGGGCACGCTGCTCACCCCGGTCTTCCCCGCGCCGACCAACGCCCGCACGTTCGTGATCCTGCGGCTGCTGGGCGTGCTGGCCGGGGCGCTGGCCAAGGCCACCGGCGGACGCATGCCCGCCGACCAGGAGACGATCCGCTACACCGGCGTGCACGGCACCGGTGCCGACGCGCGCCGTACCTGATGCGAGAGGTCCTGGGCGGCGGCTCCGGCGGGCGCCGGTACGCCGACGGGGAGGACACGATCCACGTCGTGCCGGACTCGCGCAACATCCCGGTGGAGTTCGCCGAGTCCCGCTGGCCGCTGCGGGTCGAGCGGCTGGGCCTGGCCGTCGACTCCGGCGGCCCGGGACTGCACCGGGGCGGCCTCGGCTACGACAAGCACATCCGGATGCTCCGCGACGCCTCGTTCATGTCCATCGCCGACCGCTCGATCCTGTCCTGCTGGGGGGTGAACGGCGGGCGGGCCGGGCGGCCGTTCACCGTGGAGATCGAGGGCCGTCCGATGGAGGGCCTGGTCGACGACGCGCCGGTGCGCGCGGGCGAGGTGATCCGGATCCGCACCACCGGGGGAGGGGGCTGGGGGTGCCCGCTGGACCGCCCGGCCGAGGCGGTGGCCGCCGACGTCCGCGACGGCAAGGTCTCGGTAGCGGCGCCCGCGACGACTACGGCGTGGTGCTGCACGGCCCGGCCGATGACCCGTGCGTGGACGCCGAGGCCACCGCGCTCCGCCGCGCCGGGCTGCGCGCCCTGCTCCCGGAGAAGGGCCCGTTCTTCGACCGGGGGCCGGGCTTTCCCGTGCTCTCCGGCGGCCTGCCGTACGCGGAGGTGGACCTGCTGTGATCCCCCATCCGGCGGGCGGCCCGCCGGATAAAAGGCTGATCTACTATGTAAAGGGGCAATCCGGGCGATCGCGTGAAACGGAATGCGGACGCCGGGCGGCGGCTCCGCCCGGCGTCCGCGCTCCTCAGGAACGGTCGCCGACGGCCGCCTCCTCCTGGGGTGCGGAGTCCTCCTGGGGTGCGGAGTCCTCCTGAGGCGCGGCGTCTTCGGCCTCCCAGCGCAGCAGGTCTCCCGGCTGGCAGTCCAGCGCCTCGCAGAGGGCCTCGAGCGTCGTGAAGCGCACCGCCTTGGCGCGGCCGTTCTTGAGCACCGCCAGGTTGGCGGGCGTGATCCCGACGCGGTCGGCGAGCTCGCCCACGGACATCTTCCGCCTGGCCAGCATCACGTCGATGTCGACGGTGATCGGCATCAGATCACCTCTTCGAGCTCGGCCCGCATCCGCGCCGCCTCGACGTCGCGCGCGACGGCCTGGGCGAGCAGCATCCGCAGCACCAGCACGACGAGCGCGACCCCCAGGACCGCCAGGCCGATCCCGCCGATCAGCAGGACGACGCCCGGGGGGACGGGGTCGCCCGGCGCCAGGACGACCCCGAGCGCGAACACCAGGAGGGCGGCGGCCGTGAACGCGCCGATCACGATGTCCACGTAGCGGAAGGCGGCGTGCGAGAACACCGTCCCGCGCCGCACCATCGTGACCAGCCGCCACACGCAGACCAGGACGACCTGGGCGGCCACGACGCCCAGGAAGACGATCGCGAGCAGCGGGGGGCGCAGGTAGGCGAACTCCGGGCGCAGCCCTTCCAGGTCGGAGGCGAGCAGCGGCACCATCACCGCCTGCACGAACACCGAGCCGGCGAGCAGCGCCGCGAGCACGGCGCGCAGCGTGTGCACGGTCAGCTTTCCCATCGTCTCTCCTTCTATCGAGCAACGATGAGAATCTATCGATATTCGATAGGAGTGACAAGAGGGCGGGGCGGCCGTCGAGGTGAAGATTCGGTGCGGACCCGCTGCTCATCGGCCTGTCGCATGCGACTGCGAACCTAGCGTGATGAATCCATCACGCTAGGTCATTGATCGGACTAGCATGATCCGTCGTGAATCCCCCGCACTCCGCCTATGTAGACGAATCCATGCGTGTGTCGTCCGGTCTGTACCTGATGGCGGCCGTACTGGTTCCCTCGGCGTGCGCGGAAGACTACCGGGCGGTCCTGCGGGGCCTGCTCCTGCGCAACCAGCGGCGGCTCCACTGGCGGGACGAGAAGGATAAGCGCCGTGTCCAGCTGGTCGAGGCCATCGGCGCCCTCCGGCCCTGCGGCATCGTCATCATCGGCACGGGCCTGGACCGCGGCCGCCAGGAGCGCGCCCGCAGGAAATGCATGGAGCGCCTGCTCTGGGAACTCGGCCGACGTCATGTGGGGGATGTCGTCTTCGAGCGCCGGCACAGTGAACTGGATGTTCGAGACAGGGACATGGTCGAAGCGCTGAGAGGTCGCCACGCGATGGCGCCTCGGCTGCGTGCTTCCTGGGAAGCGCCGGATGAGGAGCCTTTGCTCTGGTTGCCGGACATCGTCGCTGGTGCTGCTTCGCTGGCGGAAGCAGGGCAGGAGGCCTATTGGAAAGGGCTGGGCTGCGATCTGGATGCCGAGCGCTTTGCGGTGGATTGAAGCGGGACAACGCGAAGCCCGGGCTTCCGTCGTCCGGCGGTCCACCCGGGCTCACTTCCATTCCCCCCAGCAGGAGGCGGCAACGTCACTGTACCCATATGACAGCGTTCTGTCACCCGAATGGCGCGAAGCCCGGGCTTCCGTCGTCCGGCGGTCCACCCGGGCTCACTTCCACTCCCCCGTAGGGGGCGGCAACGTCACCGTACCCGTGCGGGTGCGTCCGACGGCATCGATTTCCGGCGGAGCTTGACGGCCTACACCCTGCGCCGGAGCGTGCGGTGGACGGTCAGGCCGGCGAACGCCAGGGAGGCGGCGGTCAGGAGGGCGGCCTCGGTCCACTGGAAGCGCCAGAACCGCGACGGCGGGTGGAAGTAGACCGCGTAGCGGTAGCCCTCGCCGAACAGGCACCGCTCGTACGCCTCCTGGTTCCGGCTGCTCCGCCCGGCGTCCGGCCGGCGGGGGCAGACCCCGGCGGCCGGATCCGCGAGTTCCCTTCCCGCGGGGTCGATCCAGGCCCCGCTCACCAGCCGGGCGTCGGGATCGGCGAGGAAGGTGGCGTCCGACAGCACGGTCCGCGCCGGTTCGGCGTAGTGATCGCTCAGGCCGAACAGGGTGAACATGGTCACCGTGATCCCCGCGACGACCAGCGCCATCGCCGGGAGGGTGCGCCGCAGCAGCGCCCCGGCCGCGGTGCCCAGCATGAAGGCGTACAGCCACCACGCGGCCGGGGCCACCCCGACCATGTTGAAGACGCCGATGTTGCCGAACAGGTCGTTCCGCTGGAAGACCGGCCGCCAGAGACTGACCATCACCGACAGCGCCAGCCCCGCGGCGGCCGCCAGGGCGCCGAGCACGGCGAGCTTGACGGCCAGCCAGCGGCGGACGGAGACCGACTGGGTCCAGACCAGCCTGTGCGTGCCGCGCTCGTACTCGCGGCCCAGCAGCGGCGCGCCCCAGAACGCGCCGATCAGCGCGGGGGCGATGATCGGCATCCAGCCGAAGACGGTGTAGACGGCGTCGTAGCGGTCGGCGAGCGCCGTCGCCAGGTCCCAGCAGGCGGGGGCGGAACCCGGGCAGCCGGGTGGCGCGTGGCCGGAGATGTAGAGCTCCGCTTCCACCGCCGAGCCGAGCAGGAGCAGGCCGAGCGCGGCCAGCAGGGCGGCGGTGACGAGGATCTGCGCCCGGTGCTGGCGCCAGGTCAGCCAGATCACGCTCTCACCGCCGCGGGGGCGGGCAGCGCGGCAGCCTCCGGGCTGCGCAGGTAGGCCATCACCAGCTCCTCCAGGTCGGCCGGGCGGGCGCTCCAGCGCGGGTCGGGCACCGGCGCGCCCCGTACCAGCAGCCGGACCTGCCTGCCGGTGCGGCTCGCCTCCACCACCCGCGCCGGCCGGCCGGGCCGTCGGCGAGACCGGCCGGGCCGGTCAGCAGCACGTGCTCGGTGAGCAGGTCGTCGATGTCACCGCTGACCTGCACCCGGCCGCCGTTGAGCACGACCAGCCAGTCGCAGCCCTCCCGCAGGTCGGCGATGACGTGCGAGGAGATCAGGACCGTCAGCGGGCGGTCGGCGACCTCGACCATGAGCGCCCGCATGACGTCGTGCCGGGCCAGCGGGTCGAGGTTGGCGAGCGGTTCGTCCAGCACCAGCAGGTCGGGGCGCCTGGCCAGTGCGACGGTGAGTGCGACCTGTGCCTGCTGCCCGCCGGAGAGCCCGGAGACCCTGCGGTCCAGCGGGATGCCGAGCCCGGCCAGCCGGGCGGCGGCGTAGGAGTCGTCCCAGCCGGGGTTCAGCCGCCGCCCGAAGGCGAGCGTCTCGGCGACCGTGAAGGAGTCGTACAGCGGTTTGTCCTGGGCCATGAAGGCGACTTCGCCCGCGACGCCGACCGTCCCGGTGGTCGGGGTGAGCAGTCCGACGGCCGTGTGCATCAGCGTGGTCTTGCCCGCGCCGTTGGGGCCCACCAGAGCGGCGACCCGGCCGGGCGGTACGGCCAGCGAGCAGTCGCGCAGCACCCAGCCGCGGCGGCGGCGCACGCCCAGGCCGGTCGTCTGAAGTGCGGGGGTCATGCCGTCTCCTCCCTCGGGGATCCGGCGAGTGCCAAGGCGAAGAGCGTCTCCATGTCGTCCCGGTCGAGACCGGCCGCGCGGGCCTGCCGTACCCACTCGTCCAGGCTCCGGCGCAGGGCGGTGTGCCCGGCCAGCCGGGCGCCGCCGATCGAGCGGCGGACGAAGGTGCCCAGTCCGGGCCTGCCTTCCACGAGACCCTCGCGCTCCAGCTCGCGGTAGGCCTTGAGCACCGTGTTCGGATTGATGGCGAGGGCGTCGACCACCTCCCGGGCGGTGGGCAGCCGGTCGCCCGGCCGCAGCGTGCCCAGTCGGAGGGCCTGTCTGACCTGCTGGGCGAGCTGGAGGTAGGTCGCCATCCCCGACCCCCGGTCGAGGTGGAACTCGATCACCGTAATCCACCCTTCACTATATATATAAGTGAAGTTGA
>NZ_CDRNDK010000262.1:0-9006 GCF_977012225.1 Planomonospora algeriensis
GGCTGCCGAGCCCGCCCAGCCCGCCGAGCCGGAGACCGCCGCGAAGGCCTCGGCCGGAAGGCCCGCCGAGCCCGAGGCCGGCTCCAACGGTGCCAGGACCCGGCCGGAGCCGGTCGTCTTCGCCCCCGTGCCCACGGCCGCCGAGCCCACCCCCGAGCCCGTGATCGCCGTGCCGCCCGCGGTGAAGGTCGAGGTGGCCGAGGTGGAGGTCGAGGTCGAGAAGCCCGATGCCATCGGCGCCGTCCCGGTCGAGGCGGAGGTCGAGGTCGTGAAGACCAAGCCCGCCGAGCCCGAGCTCGCCAAGTCCAAGACCAGCCGGGCGAAGACCGCGAAGGCCAAGGTCCAGCAGGAGGCGACGAGCGCCGCCCCCGCCAAGGCCGCCCGGGCCGCGAAGACCGTCAAGCCCGCCGCCGAGCCCGCGGCCGCCGCACCCGCGCAGGCCGGTGAGGGCGTGCCCGCCGAGCCGCTGCCCGGTTACTCCGGCCTGACCGTCGCCTCGCTGCGCGCCCGCATGCGCGGCAAGAGCGCCCAGCAGATCAGGATCATGATCGCCTATGAGCAGGCGACCACGGCCCGTCCCGAGGTCGTGCGGATGTACGAGAATCGCCTCGCGAAGCTGGAGGCCGCCGAGTAGCCGCCGCCCCCTAGGCTTCGGGCATGACGTCGAAGACCACTCCGGAGCAGCCGCTGCCGGTCCGCACCGTTCTGCAGATGGTCGGTGGCTGGATCGGCAAGCTCGGCACCGTCTGGGTCGAGGGGCAGATCACCGAGCTGACCGCGCGGGGCGGCACGGTGTTCCTGACGCTGCGCGACCCGGTGGCGAACGTGTCCACCAAGGTGACCTGTCCCCGCGGGGTCTACGAGGCGACCGTCCCCCGTCCGGTGGACGGCGCCCGGGTCGTGATGAACCTGAAGCCCGACTTCTGGGTCAACCGGGGCTCCTTCGCGTTCACCGCGCTGGAGATGCGCCCGGTCGGCGTCGGCGAGCTGCTGGCCCGGCTGGAGCGGCTGCGGCAGGTGCTCGCCGCCGAGGGGCTCTTCGCCGCCGACCGCAAGCGCCGCCTGCCGTTCCTGCCCGGCACGGTCGGGCTGATCTGCGGCCGCGACTCGGCCGCCGAGCGCGACGTGCTGGAGAACGCGCGGCGCCGCTGGCCCGCGGTCCGCTTCAAGGTCGAGCAGGCCGCCGTGCAGGGACCGTACGCCGTGGGCGAGGTCACCGAGGCGCTGCGCCGGCTCGACGCGGACGGCGAGGTCGAGGTCATCGTGATCGCGCGGGGCGGCGGGTCGATGGAGGACCTGCTGCCCTTCTCCGACGAGGCGCTGGTCCGGGCGGTGGCGGCGTGCCTGACGCCGGTGGTCAGCGCGATCGGCCACGAGCAGGACAGCCCGCTGCTCGACCTGGTCGCCGACGTCCGGGCCTCCACCCCGACCGACGCGGCCAAGAAGGTCGTACCGGACGTCGGCGAGCAGCTCACGCTCGTCCGGCAGCTGCGCGACCGGGGCCGCCGGGTGGCCGGCGGCTGGCTGGACCGCGAGACGGCCTGGCTGGCCGCGGTCCGCTCCCGGCCGTCCCTGTCCGACCCGGTCCGCGAGATCGAGCGCCGGGCCGAGCAGGCCGAGCAGTTGCGGGACCGGGCCCGGCGCGCGCTCACCGGCTCCCTGGACCGCGCCCAGGACTCCCTCGGCCACCTGCGCGCCCGCCTGGTCGCCCTCTCCCCCGCCGCCACCCTGGAGCGCGGCTACGCGATCGTGCAGCGCCCCTCCGGCGAGGTCGTACGGCGGGCGGCCGACGTGGCCGGAGGCGACGAGCTGACGGTCCGCTTCCCCGACGACCGGATCACGGTCGTCACCGCCAGGAGGGATCCCGCCGGGTGAGCGGACGGGTCAGGAGAGGTCCCGCCAGGTGAGCGAGGGGTAGCCGTCCTCGACGAAGCCCAGCTCGCGGTAGAGCGGCTCCCCGTCCGAGGTCGCGTGCAGATCGACCTTCCGGACACCGCCCGCCCGGTACCAGTCCAGGAGCGCGCCGAGGACGGCCCGGCCGTGTCCCCGGCGCCGGTGCCGGGGATCGGTGGTCATCCCCTGGATGTAGCCGTACCTGCCGTCGGGGAGGGACGGTCCGGGGAAGCGGTTGAAGACCAGGCCGATCCCGCAGGAGGCGAGCCCTCCCCCGGGGGCGTCCACCACGTAGACGGCCGTGTCGGAGGTGCCGATCCGCTCGGCGAGGCTCTCGGCGTAGGCCTCCTGCCAGTGCTCGGAGAGCGGGTAGGTCCCGTCCAGGGCCATCCGCTCGGTCAGGATCTCCCGCAGGCGGACCAGCTCGGGGATGTCGCCGGGGGTCGCGTCGCGCACACTCACCCCGCCAGTCTTCCAGCCGTCCGGCGGTGCTCCGTCAGGCCGTCCCGTCACGCAGAGCTCGCGGGCTCACGCCGCCCCGGTTCCGGCGGCGCAGGAGGAGGAGTCCGGCCCCTCCGAAGAGGAGGACCGAGACGACCGAGTTGCCGGCGAGGCCGAACACCACGTCGCCGTGGCCCTCGTAGCGCACGTGACCGTTGATCAGGAGCGGGGTCGTGAGAGCGTTGCTGACCGTGTGGAGCACCACGCCGGGCCATATCGAACCGGTCCGCACGCGCATCTCACCGTACAGGACCGCCATCGCCACGATGCCCGCGAGGAAGGTCGGCAGGTACCACGCCCACGGCAGCGTCGTGCTCTGGCGGAAGTCCGCCTGGGACATCCAGACCGTGTACAGCGGGAGGTGCCACAGTCCCCAGACCAGCCCGACGAGGACGTGCGGGGCGACGCCGCGCAGGCCGAGCGCCATCGCGGTGCGCGTGCCGTAGCCGCGGAAGATGAACTCCTCCAGCAGGTTCTTGACCACCAGGAAGCCGAGCGCGGTGGCGAAGGCGGCGAGGAGGGGCTGCTCACCGGCGCGGGGGGCGGCGGAGAACGTCGCGGCGCCGGAGGCCGTGGCCGCCGCCACCGCGGCGGCGGCCACGACCGGGGAGAACACCGCCGCGAACGCGAACCAGCGGGTCCGGCCCGCGAACCGCAGGGTGAGCCCCAGGCGTCCCGCGCCGTCCCGGTTGAGGAAGTACAGGGCGAGCGCGGTCAGCGCCGGGACGGCTATCCACAGTCCCTGCCCGTTCGTGCCGCCGCTGGCGGAGGTCACGCTCCCGTTTCCGACGGTCTCCCCGGTGGCCCGGTCCAAGGCTGCGAAGAGCCAGCCGCCGCCGACGGTGACGGCCGCGAAGACGGCGAAGTTGATCCGGGCGCGCAGGCGCGGGACCGGGCGGAGCCGCTCCGCGCCGTCCACGAGGTGGGCCGAGGTGGTCATCATGACTCTCCGTTCGCAGGGGGGCCGTTCACGGGGGGATCGTCCCCGGGGACGTCCTCGAGCAGGGCGAGGGCCTCGTCGGCCCAGGTGATGGCGGCCTCGGCGTTGTGCCGGCCGGCGGATACGGTCGTCAGGACGTAGGGCAGGTCCGGAGAGCCCGCCTCCTCGGCGGAGATCGTGCGGGCCAGGCGGTCGTACTCGGCCAGGCTCCGCTCGGCGTCCGCCCTGGCCTCCAGCAGCAGCTCCCGGCACTTGCGCACGCCCAGGGTCCGGCCGAAGAACAGCCGCAGCAGGAGCCCGCTCCGCGGTGGCGTCGCCGCGATCGGCTCGCTCAGCAGCTCGCGCAGGCGGGCGGTGCCGGAGTCGGTGATGGCGAAGGTCGACGAGCCGGAGCGCGGCCCCTCTCGGCGTTCCACGTGGCCCTGTTGTTCGAGGGCGCCGAGCGTCGGGTAGATCTGCCCGAAGCTCTCGCTCCAGAAGTGCCCGAGCACGTCCCGGATGGCCTCCCGGAGCGCGTAGGCCGTCATCGGGTGCATGTTCAACGCCCCCAGCACCGCCGTCTCCGTCTGGCTTCGCCGTGCCATCGGCACCTCCTTATATCTTTAAGGAATATCTAACAGATACAACAGGGGATGGCAATCCCCGGCACGAGGGTTCGGAAGTCCTCGCTCCCGCCGGACCCGGGACGGCCCCGCCCCGGCGCCCGCGCCGGGGCACGCGGTTACGGCCGCGACCGGACCGCCGGGCGGGGCACCACTAGGGTGGGTGCGTGGCCGAGGAGAAGACACCGTCGTACGAGCAGGCTCGCGAGGAGCTGACCGAGGTGGTCCGCCGTCTGGAGGCGGGCGGGCTCACCCTGGAGGAGTCGATCGAGCTGTGGGAGCGCGGCGAGAAGCTGGCCGCGCTCTGCGAGGAGTGGCTGCAGGGCGCCCGGGTGAAGCTCGCCGCGGCCATGGCGCAGCGCGGGCAGCCCGACCCCGGCGGGGACCAGCCCTTCTAGGCCCCTGCCGGGACTGCGCCGGACCCCTGACCAGGACGCCGCCGGGCCCCCGACCGGGCCCCTGCTAGGACGTGGCCTTCGGCTGCTGCTTCAGGGAGCCGGCGAAGGCGGTCAGTTCGTCCCACCCGGCGGTGCCGGTGACGACGATCACCGAGTCGGGCAGGATCCGCACCAGCGAGCGCTGGTCCTTGTCCTCCCGCTGGCGCTTATCCCAGACCACGCCGGCGATCTGGACCGTACCGACGGACCGGTTGCTGTTGGCCATCCGGTCGGCGAACCCGGCGGCGGGCTTCTCGTCGCTCTGCGCGAGCATCACGTGCTCGCGCCCGCCGTCGGCGCCCTTGGCCGTGGCGAAGCCGAGCCGCCAGGTCACCACGCCCCGCTGCGCCGTCTTCCGGGAACTGGTGGGGATCCAGTCCGCGGGCACCGGCTCGGGGGTCCAGACCTGGTACGGCGCGTCACGGCGCATGTTGGCGACGTCGATGGAGTAGTCGATCCTGGGGATGTGCTCTTCCCTGCTCTGCGGCGTGACCAACAGGAAGACGAAGACGCCGAGAAGACAGATCAGCATCGCGGCGACGTAGCCGCGGAAACCCTCAGTGAACCGTTGCACGAGTGGCGAGACTACCTCTCCGGGGGCGCGGTCCGGCCTGCAGGTGCGGCCGGACGGAGCTCACCCGGCGGCCTGCGGGCCGGGGATCCGCCCGATGATGGCCAGCACGTCCTCGGCGAGCCCGCGGGAGGCGTCCTCGTCCGGCGACAGGACGATCTCGGAGACGGCGGCGGCCAGCGCCCCGGTGACGACCACGACCAGCGCGCCCTCGTCGCCGTCGAACAGCGCGGCGTTGCGCTTGGCCCACTGGCGCAGCCGGTCGCGCATGACGAGTTCGAAGCCCGGCGGGCCGTCGCCGCGCAGGAACAGCGCGGCGAGCTCGCGCTCGGCCAGGCAGCCCTCCAGATAGGCCCGGGCCCCGGCGATGAACAGCCGCATCGGGTCGGTCTCGCCCTCGGCCCTGGCCGCCTGGAGCGCCTGCTTGGTGCGCTGGGTCTGCCGGGCCTGGAACTCCTCGAAGAGCGTCAGGTAGAGATCGGCCTTGCCGGAGAAGTGGTGGTAGAGGCTGCCCACGCTGGCCCCCGCCCGCGCGACCACCTCGGTGACCCCGGCGTCGGCGAAGCCGCTCGTGACGAAGACCTCCCGAGCCGCCGCCAGGAGCGCGACGCGCGTGGCGGCGCCCCGCTCCGAGGTCCGTGCGGTCACGCCCGTCGCCGACCGATCCGTGTCGCTGCTCATGGTCGGCAGATTATCCCTTCCCGGCCAGGCAGGAGGGGGACAACTACGATCGTTGCAGTAATCCACGAGAGGGGCCTTCCGCCATGTCCGAGCAGACGTCCGTTCCCGCCGCCCTCGCCACGGGCGCGCACGCGCCCGATCGCAACCTCGCCCTGGAACTGGTCCGGGTGACCGAGGCCGCCGCGATGGCCGCCGCCCGCTGGGTGGGGCGAGGTGACAAGAACGGCGCCGACGGCGCGGCCGTCAACGCGATGCGGCAGCTGATCAACACCGTGTCGATGAACGGCGTGGTCGTGATCGGCGAGGGCGAGAAGGACAACGCGCCGATGCTCTACAACGGCGAGTCCGTGGGCGACGGCACCGGCGCGGAGTGCGACGTGGCCGTGGACCCGATCGACGGCACCCGCCTCACCGCGCTGGGCATGCCCAACGCCATCTCGGTGATCGCGGTCAGCGAGCGCGGCTCGATGTACGACCCGTCCGCCGTCTTCTACATGGACAAGCTGGTGACCGGTCCGGAGGCCGCCTCCTCGGTGGACATCAACGCGCCGGTGGCCGACAACATCGCCGCGGTGGCCCGCGCCAAGGGGTGCGAGTCCTCGGACGTGACCGTGGTCATCCTCGACCGGCCCCGGCACGAGAAGATCATCAGTGAGATCCGGGAGACCGGCGCGCGGATCAAGCTCATCACCGACGGCGACGTGGCCGGTGCGATCATGGCGGCCCGCACGGGCACCGGCATCGACCTGATGCTCGGCATCGGCGGCACGCCCGAGGGCATCATCGCGGCCTGCGCGCTCAAGTGCCTGGGCGGGGTGATCCAGGGCAGGCTGTGGCCGCGGGACGACGCCGAGCGCCGCAAGGCCCTGGACGCGGGCCTCGACCTGGACGCCACGCTGACCACCGACGACCTGGTCAAGTCCGACGACGTGTTCTTCGCGGCCTCCGGCATCACCGACGGCGAGATCATGCAGGGCGTGCGCTACCGGGGCGGCCGGGCCGTGACCAGCTCCCTGGTGATGCGCGGCCGTTCCGGCACGATCCGCAAGATCGAGTCGGAGCACCAGCTCTGGAAGCTCCGCGCCTACAGCGCGATCAACTTCGACAGCGCCGGCTAGGGCCGGCTAGGGCCGGCTAGGGGCCGCGCGTCAGCGGCGGAACCAGGAGCGGCGAGGCCGCTTGGGCGACTTGGCGATCACGTTGCCCATGGAGACCAGGCCGGTGATCTCGATGAGCGGGCCGTCCGGAGCGGGCCGGACCTGGTTCTTCTTCCCGCCCAGGAAGAGCGAGGCGGGCATCTCGATCCGCACGCCCTCCGGGACGATCAGCGTGAGCGTCCCGCCGATCACGGTGACCTGGAGGGTCACGTGGCTGGACTGGAGCAGCGCCTCGCACAGGTCGAGGGTGACGTTGGCGCAGACGGCGGTGGCGGAGAAGCGGGTGGGCACCACCCAGCGGCCCGAACGCTTCTCCGAGCCGAAGAAGGCCGTCACGGGCCGGACGTCGGTGCGCAGCGGCTGGGCCTCGGGCGGGAGCAGGTCGGTGGTGATCGCGGCGAGCTCGCCCAGCGTGCGGGCGTGGTAGACCGCCTCCAGCCGCTCCTCGTGCTCGTCGCGGTCCAGCCTGCCGTCGGCGAGCGCGTCGCTCAGGACCGCGGCCACCCGCTCCCGGTCGGAGTCGCCCGCCCGCAGGTCGCCGGGGCGCGGTTCCGGCGTGTTCCCCCGGATCGCGGGGCGCCGCGCCGGAGGCGGCGCGGATGGCGTCGCGGGGGGCCTGGAATCGTCCACGCCTCGACGATAATCCCTGCCGGACCCCGATGCGCCCAGGCACGTGGACGACCGTTGACCCGGAGCGGAGACGCGCCTAGCCTGGCGAGAACTTGAACCCCCCTCATGTTCTCTGGAGGTCGCGATGCCGACCCCGCGTGACCGGCAGGCACGGGTGGCGACCTGGGCCGCCTTCTTCGTCCAGGGCCTGTGCTTCGCCACCCTGCTCACCCATGTGACCGACCTGCAGCGCGCGTTCGGGCTGAGCGACGGCGACCTCACGCTGGTCCTGCTGCTGGTGCCGCTGATCGCGGGCGTCGGGAGCGTCACCGCCGCCCCCCTCGCCGCGCGGTACGGCAGCGCCCCGGTCCTGAGGCTCTCCCAGCTCGCCGTCTGCGCCGTCGTGGTCCTGATGGGCTGGAACGGCCAGCTCGCCGGGCTCTACGCGCTGAGCGCCGCCTTCGGGCTCTTCGTCGGGGCGGTCGATGCGGCGATGAACATGCAGGCGGTCGCGGTCGAGCGCCGGTACGGCATGAGCGTGCTGACCGGCTTCCACGCGGTCTGGAGCATCGGCTCGATGCTGGGCGCCGGGCTCAACTCCGCCTTCAGCGCCCTGGGGGTGGATCTGGTCTGGGCCTTCTCCGTGCCGGTGGTGCTCGGCGCGCTCGTCTCGCTGGCCCTGCTCCCCCGCCTGTACGGCGCCGCCGAGGAGCGGGCCCCGCAGCGGGCGTCCGCGGAGGACACCGCGGCGCTCACCGCGACGGACACGGCGGCACACACCGCGAAGGACCCCGCGAAGGACCCCGCGGTGCTCACCGGGGAGCACGCGGGGGAGGGCGCACCTGCCGGATCGCCCGCGCCGGAGGCGGCGGCGCCCGCCCGGGTGCCGTGGCGGCCGATCATCCCGCTCTGCCTGGCGATGGCGTTCCTCTACGTCGGCGACGCGGCGATCTCCAACTACAGCACCGTCTACATGGAGAAGGCGCTCGCCGCGAGCGGGTGGCTGGTGCCGCTGGCCTACTTCGCCTACCAGGCCGCCATGCTCCTGGCGCGGGTCCCCGGCGACCTCGCCGTCCGCCGGCACGGCCCGGCCCCCGTGGTCCGCGCGGGCGCGGTGGTCGGGGCGCTGGGCGCGCTCGGCGTCGTCGTCGCCCCCGGCCCGGTCGTGGCGATCCTGGCGTTCGGCCTGGTCGGGGTGGGCCTGTCCGTCATCGCCCCGCAGTCGTTCTCGGCGGCGGGACGGCTCGGCGCCGGAGCCGAGACGGCGATCGCGCGGGTCAACCTGTTCAACTACGTCGGGTTCGTCGTCGGCGCCGCCGTGGTCGGCACGATCAACGACACCGTGGACGTGCGGGTGGCGTTCGTGCCCGCGGTGGTGCTGACCGCCCTGATCGTGCCGCTGGCCGGCGGCTTCCGGCTGAGGACCGCCACCGCCCCGGCGATCTCCTGACCTCCGCGGGTTCATCCGGAGTGCGGCCGTCAGCGGGCGAGGTCCCCGGCGATCGCGGCGACGATCTCTCCGGTGCGGTGGGCCGGGAGCCGCGCGAATCCCACGACCAGGGCGGGCGGGCCCGGCCGGCGGCGCATCGGGGCCACCGGCTCGACCGCCAGGCCC